>JAHHSJ010000028.1 GCA_020025295.1 Oscillospiraceae bacterium
TTCGTTTCTCCATTTCAAAAAGGGAACCACTTAAGAGATTGACGGGAATCAAGAACTGGACGAATCCGCATTCAGCATGACAAGGGAATAGAAAATTGTTTAAGGCCAGAGTTTTAGAAATGAGACTCCGGCCTTTTTTATTATTAAGTAAAGAAGCTTTTATCCTGTCACAATGTTTTTTTCGAGGTATAGCCTTGCAGCTTAATCCAGTGCGTTTGCATCAACGACCGTGTCACCAACGGAAATCTTTTGCTGGTGATACGGTCGCTGTTTCGCAGACATCCCAGCCTGCTGATACGGTTGGATGTTTTCCTGCGGAACCATGAGAATTGTCTCTCCTGGTATGGACTCCGTTGTCAGCGTTTGTGTGATTGCTTTTGATCGGATGTTCAAAGAAAAGTGTAAACAACGCCAAAGCTGATGCATATGCGGTTCGACATATTTAAGTGGAAAACTTCTATGATGATATTAACAACAATCTCATAGAGTGCTTTAACAAGCAGCTCAATGTGAACGGTTGCTTATTGCACAGCCATTTCGGCTGATCTTTGGCTCAATCGTTCTACAGCGCCAGTGAAAATATACGATTTTAATGTTTGGTAAAATCAAAACGCAGAATTTGCATTCGAAGCAATTTGTCTCCAATCTTGGACAGCAAGCGGAACAGTGCCGGAATGCAAGGGTCTTTCAAGTCTTGATATCCCAGCATATATCCCTTTTGAGATGCTTTTGCATATTTCAGCCACGGCAATATATCTTTTTCCATGCTGTCAACATGAAAAAAGGCATCTACATTTTTGATTCCTGCCTGTTTGATCCATGTTTTCAGCATCATTTTCAAAGCAGTTTTTCCGGCTGTGTCGAAAACCAGCTTTCCACCGGAGAAATGTTCTGCCATATGGTTGATAAGTTTTTGTACATCTGCAGTCTTGAAATAATAAAATACACCCGCAGCAAAAAAAACAGAACCTCCAGCACTGTCTATTTCATCAAGCCACGCAAAATCTTTCAAATCGCAGGCGATGTTAGTTACACGTTCGGTAGGAGGAATAATCTGATTCCTTATCGCTATCACATCCGGCATATCAATGTTGTAAATGCGACAGGTACCGTTATCGCAGGATTCGCCTGTCTGATCCAAGCCGCAGCCCATATTCACTACCGCAGCATAGGGGTGATCTTTCAAATATTCCGTAACTTCGATTGCAAGATCAGTCTGTCGCATGGCTACCTCAAGAGCGCCAAACCGTTGCATTAGATTGGCTGATTTTCGTTCAAGTACAGAAAAATCATAGTCCAACTGATCGATGACCTCGACAGCTTCGGGATTGGAATAAATGGATGGAAAGAGTTGGGTGCATAATTTTCTTGCATATAAAGGTATAATTAATGTTTCTTGAATTGTATTCGGTTCAATGTGTAATTTACTTTTTTCCATACTGCATACCTTCCCCTCATAAATGATTTTATCCAGCAAAGCATACTGCTTTACACATACTGCTTACATTTCCTGCCAACCACATTATCACGCAGCACCCCTGTCGCAAACGGCCACAAAGCCGAGCAAATCGTGGAAAAAGGTTCGGTTCTATGAAGTGATAAATGCTCTTGATTTCTCAAAGTCATGTCTCTTTTCTGAGGTTAGCTAGAACTAACCATATGGTAGCATAAACAATTTCGCTTTGCAATCTGCATTTTATAATAATACAGAACTGTAATAGTGCAGAAAAATATGGATAAACTTAGTTGCCTCCAGTTTTACCCTGAGAGAGGCCATAAAAGACTCCATGCGATCAATCCCATGCGGATGCATAGATATCTGAGGTAAAAGCGGCAGTGGTGCTGGTGCAGACTTCGCCAGCGGCTGGCATAACCGGGAGGATGTGGCCGCACGCCGTGCGCTGCTGACTGGAATGAGTCAGGTCAGCGCCACGATGGGTCTTTCTGAACGGATGGAGCGGGACTACGCCGGACGAACAAAGGGACGGATTGCGCCCAGTAAAAATATAGCTTAACTACTTGCATCAGCTTGACTTAAGCGCTTGGATGCTATATTAAAGGAAAAGGCAATAGGATTTCGTGGCAATATTACCTGTGATGTATGCCAACCGATATTGCAGACTATATCTTTGATGATGTGCATAAAAATGCGAATCAAGTGCATGGAGTTGCTCGGGAAGAAGCTGCAATGATGGCAGAGTGATTGAATAGAAGATTCCACAACTACTATGGCCGAATGGGGCTGTCTATCTCGATATACAGAGGTTATGGCGATATGGGCATAATATTGAAATGGGGAATCGGTCCCTGCTGCTTGGCTTTCTATCTGGCAAACAGATCGTTTCCGCTGGTTCCAGTCTGTAATAAAGAAAATAAATCGCCGGCTCTGAGTTTCTCCTCAAAGCCGGCGATTTTATTTGTTCAGTTGGTTGCAATCTTGCTGGAATTAAAACAGAGTGCGGCGTACTGCAGGGATTGCTTCAGCAATCTTGCGTCCTTCCTTGTAGGAAGCCAGAACGGCAGCATTCTGGTTCAGCGCATCATAATAATTCTTAGCATCCAGCACAATGAAGCTGGCAGGGCGGCCTTCTGCAATGCCGTATCGATCGCCAAGATGCAGCGTTTTTGCAGCATTGTCGGTGATGAAGTGGTAGGAGTTCATAATGTCCTCGTAGCCCATCATCTGGCAGACATGCAGACCCATAAAGACCACATCACGAAGGCTTCCGTTGCCCATGGGATACCAGGGGTCAAAAATATCATCGTGGCCGAAGGAAACATTGATGCCTTCTGCGGTCAGCTCCTTCACACGGGTAATGCCACGGCGCTTGGGATAGGTGTCCACCCGTCCCTGAAGATGGGTGTTGACCAGCGGATTGGCCACAAAGTTGATCTTGCTCATTTTAAGCAGCCGCATCAGACGCAGCACATAGGCGTTATTGTAGGAGTGCATAGCGGTCGTATGACTTGCGGTGACCTTGTCAAACATCTGCATTTCCAGTGCCCGGGCAGCCAGAGTCTCCAGACCACGGGAGGCTTCGTCATCAATTTCATCGCAGTGAACATCCACGAGCTTGTCGTACTTTGCGGCCAGCTCCATGGCGAAGTTCAGGGATTCCACACTGTATTCCCGGGTGAATTCAAAGTGCGGAATTGCACCGACACAGTCTGCACCCATCTTAACGGCTTCCGTGAGCAGCTCCTTGCCGTTGGGATAACTCAGAATGCCCTCCTGAGGGAAAGCAACAATCTGAATCTCCATCACATCCCGCAGCTCTTCCCGCAGCTCAATCAGAGCCTGCATGGCAGTGAGCTTGGGATCAGTCACATCCACATGGGTCCGGATGAACTGAACACCATTGGCTGCGTACATCCGAACAGCACGGTTTACCCGTTCACGGATGTCCTCACGGCTCAGTTTGTCCTTCCGCTTGCTCCAGCACTCAATGCCTTCAAACAAGGTGCCGGACATATTCCACACCGGGTCACCGGCGGTCAGACAGGTGTCCAGATGAACATGAGATTCCACGAAGGGAGGCAGCACCAGCTTGCCGCCTAGATCTACGGTTTCCTCGCCGGACAGGGGAACCAGATCCGGATCGATCTCGCTGAAGCGGCCGTCCTGAACCCGGAAGCTTACCTGCGTTGAGGCATTTTCCAGGAAAGCGTTTTGAAACAGCATTTATTCCATCTCCTTATTATTTTGCCGTACGAGCGGACATGATTCGATCATATACGAAGTAGCAGAGACAGGCGACGACCATCGCATTCAAAGAAGCGATGCCCCAATGCACGAAGTTACCCACCAGAGCGCCGGCTACAACACCGACCAAAGCGCCCGGGTTCGCCTTCTCCTGAATCTCAAAGCCCTCACGATACTTTTCTCGGTGCAGGAAGAAGTCCAGAGTAATAATGGCGCCCACAGGAGGCAGGGTTGCGTTCAGGAAGTTCAGCCAGCCAATGAAATTGTTGTACAGCCAGATGGCGGCTACCGTGCCGACCGCACCGGCCACGAGCACCATCGGACGCTTGCGGATACGGGTGATGTTGGACAGGCCCAGACCGGAGGTATACAGAGCATTATCGTTGGTGGTCCAGATGTTTGCACCCAGAACGATCAGAGCCGGAATCATCAGACCCTGTGCAATCATGACATAAAAGATGTCATCCTGACCGGTGAATGCGCCGCCCACTGTACCGAAGGCAAACATCAGGGTGTTGCCGAGCAGGAAAGCGATGACGGTAGTAACGGCAGCGCTCTTGTCGCTCTTTGCGAAGCGGGTGAAGTTAGGGGTTGCAGTACCACCGCTGACGAAGGAACCCATTACCAGACCCACACCGGTGAAAATGCTCATGCTGCCGGCGCTCTTTGCGAAGATTGCAGTGAGTCCGCCGCCATCAATCGTAGCAGTCACCATGGAATAGATGCCCAAAACGGCGATCAGCGGGACAGAGATATAGCTGACAATTTCCAGACCCTTGATACCGAAATAAGCGGACGAGGTCATGCAAACGCCAGCCAGAACGACCAGCCAGATGGGGTTGATGTGCAGCAGATCTGCTGCGGGAATCGCAAACATTGCAATGCCCACACCGAACCAGCCGATCTGGGTAAAGCTGATAAGTGCCGAAGGGAGATAGGAGCCATACTTGCCGAAGGAACGGCAGGCCAGCAGATCCAGAGACATACCGGTGTTACTGCCGATATAGCCCAACACGCCGGTATAAGCGCCCAGAATGATACCACCAATCAGAATCGCCCAGATAAAGCCGCTCAGATTCAGACCGTTGCCAAGTTTTGCACCAACGGACATGCTTGCCGAAAAGAATGTAAAGCCCAGCATGATGAAGAACATCGGCCAGAAATTCTTTCGGGCGTTCCGCGGCACACTTTCCAGAGAGTAATCCTGATCCTCGTGAGTCGTTTCTTTTGCCATAAAGTTTCCTCCTTTTTTATGCACCCCATAAAACCCAATACGACCGATTTCGACAAAAACCATGTGTAGAGGTGAATATGATGGGGGTACGCTTCCACTTCTCTCATCTGTATTCCATTTCATTCGCAGCACTGCGGAAGAATCCTGCCGATTGCCGCGAATACGATGTGACTTGTGCAATTCCAGCGCTTCCAGCGCTGTTTAAGTGGTGTGATTGCACAAAAACGCGGTTTCCTCTTACGGGGAAACCGCTGTGGCTGTTCAAAATTTCCTGAAAGGTTATATCGGGAAATAGATTGGATGTCAATAGGGAAAAAGGTTTTATCGTTTCAGATTGATCCGAACATCTGCGCTGTGTTTCAGTATTTCTCTTTTTTGTCGCTCTCTGCCGCATCGACAGGAGTACAGCCCATACAGAGGTTCGTGCTGCTGGCTTCGCCGCACTGGACGCTGGGAGTCCCTGCCACGGCCCGGGCGCCGAATTCCACGGGGACGGCGACGCAAACCTGCTGTTTGATCGTGAAGCGGCAGACACCGCCGCCTCGCGGACAGATTTCATCCGCTGTTACAACCGGTTCGCCGCAACAGCTCGTGACCGGAGTGCCCACATGAGCAAAGGGAGTCACCGTCACAGGCACGCAGACGGTGGAGCGCTGGTACCCGATCACTGGGCAGCTTCCACTCTGCTTTTCGCAGGTGGGACCGCAGATTTTCAGTCCCTCTGCTGTTGTGCTGCCGCCGAACAGACAGAGGTCAATCCCTGCCACTTCACGGGCTGTGGTCAGTTCAAAGCAGATACGCATCGTCCCGTATATCTTATCCAGTGGGAAATCAAATTTCAGGCCCGTGCATCCGGTGGGAGGATCGGGTCTGTCAGCGGTACGCAATTCCACATTGCCGCCTTCTCCAAACACGACTTCCTGAGCCACGCCGTTTATGATAACGGTGATGTTCACGATTTCATCGGTCGGGATTTCGTCACAGATTCCAAGAACCAGATGACTTAAATCAGCATACAGCGAACGATCTTCGCCAACGGCCACAACATCATAGCAGAACCGTTGATTTTCACCGGCAGATGGGGTGAGGATGGAGTCGATCAAATTAAGAGATATCTGAAAAGGAAGGATTCGCTCCCCCGGACTGGTCGAGTAGTCGATTTCCAGATTACATGCGGGCATTCTTGCCGAATTGCAAGAACAAGACATTTTCAAACATACACTCCTTTTTTGTCAATTTTGGTCGGCAGGGTGCTGACCATTTCATACTATGCCTCCGGAGAGAGTGGTGTGTACGGCTTGCCGAGCCCTTGTGCAGCCACCGCAGATGCGGAGCGTAAAAAAGCAGGCACCCACTGATGTGAGTGCCTGCTTTTGATTTTCAGGATACGCTTTGGTTGGCGGTCGATTACAGCATGCCGTCCTTGATTACATGATGGTCACGCAATACCTTTTCCACTACCGTGCCTTTGATTGCCTTCAGAAGAGGCTTTTTCAGCAGGTTCAGAGGCCCGGGCAGCTCTACTTCCAGAGGAGATTTGCCGTCCATCAGGCGGACAGAGCTTTCCAGAAGCTCGCGCACATCGTACACGCTGCCCCAAACCTCCGGTACACCGCGGTCCACACCAAGCAGTCCGTAAACGGCTTCCATTGCGGTGCGGACGGAATATTCGGTCGTGAACACGGTGTCACGGGGAGTGTCGGCAAACTGGCCCAGGAAGGCGAAGTTCACACAGCCGTCGGGAATGACATCGGGGCGATCCCCCTTTGCACGGGGCATAAAGAAGGCCGTGATATAGGGCATCATAGTGGGAACACAGATGGCGCTGTGCTCAGCCAGCTCCGGAATGTCTTCCACGGGTACGCCGATGTGATACAGCCACTCTTCCGTGATTTCTTTACCGGTGCATTCCCGCATCGGCTTCTTGATGAAATCGCCGGGCACATCGGTAAACAAACCGTAGACCCAAACGCAAACCTGTTCGGGATTCTGCTCCTTGAACTGGCCCTGACGGTTGATCGTCCAGCTCAGCAGCCACTTGGAGTCCTTGCAGCTGACGATACCGCCGGTCACGACCTTGCCGGTTCTGGGGTCACGCTTGCAGATGTTGGTGATATAGGGAATGATTTTGTCGTCCAGCGTAGTGACCGTGGCAGATTCCCAGTTGGTCTTTGCCACATCGGAGCAGAATTTTTCGGGATGACCAAAGGAGGGATCCTGCTTTGCGATGTTCTTCCACAGGTTCCAGCAGCCGCTGGTGCGCACTTCGGCATCCCCGTTGGACGCATGGTTCTGGTCGCCGTAAATCGTGCCTTCAGTGCAGCTGCCGTTGGTGACAAAGACCAGATCGTTCTCTGTCAGCTGGAACTTCTGCTCCGCACCCTTCACCTTGCACTCGATTGCGGTGGCTACTTTTTTGCCGTCCTTGAAGTCAAAGAGAACATTGGTCACTTCGGTTCCGAAACGGAAGTCCACACCGGCTTTTTCCAGATACTTCTGCATGGGAAGAATCAGCGACTCGTACTGATTGTAGCGAGTGAACTTCAAAGCGCTGAAATCAGGCAGACCGGCAATGTGATGGATGAAGCGCTGGAAATACAGCTTCATTTCCAGTGCGCTGTGCCAGTTTTCAAAGGCAAACATGGTGCGCCAATACAGCCAGAAGGTGGAATTGAACACCTCATCGTCAAACACATCCTCGATGGTCTTGTCATAGAGGTCCTCGTCCTTGGTCATAAACAGCTTCGTGATTTCCATGCAGGCCTTCTGGCTGAGGTTGAACTTGCCGTCGGTGTGAGCATCCTCACCACGATTGACGGTAGCACGGCACAGGGAGTAGTTGGGGTCGTGCTTGTTCAGCCAGTAGAACTCATCCAGTACCGAGGCGCCGGGCTTTTCCAGAGAGGGAATGCTGCGGAACAGGTCCCACAGGCACTCGAAATGATTTTCCATTTCACGGCCGCCGCGCATGATATAGCCGCGGCTGGGGTCGTTGATGCCGTCACAGGCACCGCCGGCAACATCCATAGCCTCCAAAATGTGAATGTGAGAGCCGGGCATCTGTCCGTCACGCACCAGGAAACAAGCAGCTGACAGCGATGCAAGGCCGCTGCCTACAATATAGGCGCTTTTGTTGTCCACGCCTTCCGGCTTTTCCGGACGGGCAAAGGCTTCGTAGTTGCCGTTGGAATAGTAGATTCCTTTGCTGTTTTTTCCGTGAGTGCCAAGCTCTGTATTACGGTAAGCGGCGGCTTCTTTTGCACGAGCGGCAGTCTGCGCCTTTTTCTCGTCCTGCTTTTTCTTTGCCAAAATCACAGCAGCACTTGCTCCGGCGACACCTGCGGTTGCAAGGGTAAGCTTCGTAATCTTCTTTGCCATACGATAATCACCTTTCTCAAGTCGTGTTGGTTTTGTGTTGAATATCCTTTGGGGTGGCTTTATCTTACCTTGTTTTATCCAAATCTAACATATATAAACAAGGCTCAATGATAAAAATTTCATCATTGAGCCTTGTTTGCACATATTTGGAAAAATAGAAGCTGAATTCACTCCGTTTTCGGACGAAATCCGCTGACTTTCTGTGTAAAATGTTAACAAACGGACCGTGAAAGAATTCACGGTCCGTTTTTCACAGGTGGTTTGGGTTTGTTACTGCTTGCTCTTGCTGCGCTTGCGGAGCAAAACAAAGAGAACAATCAGCAGGGCAGCAGCGGCTGCCAGCAGGCTGATAATCAAAGCGTGACCGCCCTTGCCGGAATCCTGCTGCTTGGCGCTGGATTCCTGAGAAGAAACCGCTTCATCGGAACCGGGGTTCTGAGCGGGATCTGCTTCCGGCAGGGAAGCGGGGGTGCTGCTTTCTTCGGGCACGGTGACAGGGGAGGTCTGAGCTGCGTCGGTGACGGCGCTCTCAGGGTTGCTTACAGTGGAAGTACTCTCGTTTTTGCTTACAGCAGGAGCGCTCTCATGTTTGTTCACGGTAGGAGCATTCTTGTCCGGCTGTGTGGGCATGGGCTTGTCTGTGGGGGGAGTCCCGGTATTGGAGTGGCCCGTCTCGCCGGGTTTGGTTCCGGCGTCCGGCTCTGTGGGCTTGGACGGCACCGGAGGAAGCTCTTTGGCCTGAATGGTCAGCGTGCCGGTGACATAGGTGATGGCATAGCTTTCTGCATGGGTCAGATTGCCGCCCTGAACAAAGATCTGGTATTCACCGGGAACCAGAGTGTTGTCCGCTGTAACGGTCAGCTTGGGATCGGCAAAGCGGTCGCCGTTGACCAGACCCTCCACCGTATAGGTGAGTTCCGGCAAGGCGTCGCCCTGCATCACATCCGGCTTGCTGTCGGCAATGACGGTGAGCGCACGCTTGTTGACCACGACAGAAATAGAATCAGATGTCTCGTTAAACTGCGTATCTCCAGCCTTGGTGGCGGTGATGACAGCCGTTCCGGCGGCCTTGACGGTCACCGTGCTTCCGGATACGGAGAGAACCTCGGGGTTGGAGCTTGTAAAGGTAATTGCACCTGTTCCGCTGCCGCCTGTGGTTTCCAGAGTGAATGTGCTGTCGCCATAGGTTTTCGTTCCGATGGGCTGCAGATGGAACTCCGTCTGAGCCTGCTTTCCGGTGTCCACAGAAATCGGAGCGCTGGTGGAGAGGTTGTAGTTTGCGCTGCCGGAATAAGCGGCCTGCACCATGTAGGTTTTGTTCGCTTCGCCGGTCCAGCTGGCAGATGCCACCCCATTGACCAGCGCTGCGGTGAGTGCATCGGCCACCGTGTTCCCGTTTTCATCCACAATAGAGAAGGTTACTGTTCCGGTGGGCGCCTCTCCCAAGCCAACGGGCTGTACCGCAGCAGTGAGCGTCATGGTAACGGAGCCTTCCGCCTGAGACAGGGACGCATCTGCCGTAATGGCAGGCGTGGCCTTGCGGACGGCGAGAGGAACAAGGGAAGAGAGGGCGTTTATCGGCAGATAATTCTGCTTGGTTGCCTCAGAAGGAATAAAGTTCACTCGATAGCCGGAGTTGCTGACCGTGGGGACAAGTGCCGGGTTCTCCCAGACAAACTGTCCGTACTCCTGACTGCCGCCGGTGAGGGGGCTGTCGGTCAGCGCCTGACCGTATTCCAGAGCGCCGGCGGAAGGATAGCTGATGTGAGGGGGCGGAGCCTGCTTGATTTCAAAGGTGTGGGTGTGGTTTTCCGGCAGGACGTACTTGTCTGCATCGGGACCGCTGAGAACGGCGGTTGCCGTGTAAGTGCCGGCATTGACGCCGCCGCCTTCGACCGAGAGGGTGATCTGGTCACCGGCAGCGAGGTTAGAAGCGGAAACAGTGGGCGCCTGCATCTGACCGTTGTAAATCAGGTCTGTGCTGCTCCAGTTCAAATCCAGTGTAAGTTTGGGGTCTTGGAAATAGCGCTGCCAAAGCTCCGTGCCGGGGGAGAGAACCTGAAGAGCCTCCACAAAGTTGGTGCTCTTGCCGTCAGCACGGGTGGTGATGGCGGCTTTGCCGTCCACATTGACCAGACGGAATCGGAGCATACCCTGACTGATCTCGTCGTCAGAGTCGGTGTAATACACGGCGCAGATGTTGCCGTTTTGGTCAAATTCAGCACCCCACAGCGTGACGACATGGGAACGGGGACCGGCGCGGAAGGACAGCAGCACTATATTTCCCTCCATCAGCAGATACCGCAGTTCTCGGTTGATGGGCTCATAGCCGTTTTGGTAGTACCGGCGCTGGGTCAGACGCTCGGGGCCGAAGGCCTTGAAGAAGAAGCCGCCGTTGCGGTCAGGTCCTTTCTCTTGCAGCTTATCACGATCTGCGGGAGCATCGTTGGTTCCGCCGTTGGGCTTGAGGTAGTAGCCGTTGAGGAATTGATCCTGCAAAATGTCCGGCCAGTAGCCGTCCTGCTTATTGGCAAACTGTCTCAGAAAAATATCATAGATGCCGCTGTGCTGCTGATTCTCAAAGGAATTGCGCAGATAGTTCAGCCGCTGAATCTGAGGGTCCTCGGGATTCTGCTCCAGATAGCGGTCGATGTTTTTTGCGTTGCGGGTCAGCCACCAGTGCAGAGAGTTGGACGCCGAAGCGGCAAAGCAAAGGTTTTCGTCGTTCTGGACGAAGTGTTCGCTTTTGTTCACATCGTACCAGCCGTTTCCGGCCTTGTAGGGGGCAATGTAATCAATGTATGCCACCTCACCATTGGCGTCGTAAACCAACTGCTTTTTGAATTCGTTGTTGGGCCCACCCATCTGGGGAGGCGTAATGCCCTGTGTCCAGAGAATGGTTTTGGGGAGATGATCCTCTTCGTTGATGTACTCCGTGACGACATTACCATTCTTGGAAAGCTCGTCCTTCAAGCTGGATGTGGTCGAACTGGATGTCGCCGGAGCAGCCGTATCCTGCGATGCGGCAAAGGCAGTGGAGATGCTGGCCTGACAGAGGACACCAAAGGCCAAAAACGCACAGGCCGTGCGCTTTAGTATCGCTGTTTGTTTTTTCTCGTTCAATGGAAACCTCCCGATTCTTCCGTGCTGACGGATGGCAGCACATAATAATCCTATCATACTTACAGGATAACATAGGCTTTGACTGATGTAAACTTCTTTGAAGTGTTTTCTTGAAAAAGATGGAAAAGCTGCGGAAAGAGTGAACTATTCTGACCAGAGCGGAGAATGGAATTCAATTGACATTGAAATCGGACAAAATTATAATAGACAGCATAACTGAGTCGATTGTGCCGTAAACGCATTTGATCGTTCTGTGGAAAGCTTGAAAGACAGCTTTTACCAAAAAAGTTGCTGCCGGACAATGGTCCGACAGCAACTTTGAAAACAGGGATTAGAGAATGGAAATGAAGGGGATGTTCAGCTCTTTGCTCCGGGCATACATCTTGATGCGCTCGTTGAACCGCTCGGCGGCAAGGGCGCATTCGGCAGCCGTGGGATGATTCTTGATCATTTCCCAGCGAAGCTCTTTCTGCTCGGTGGGGGTGTGAACGCCGCCTTTGCCTTGGGCGTCGATCAAATTCTGAGCCACGGCTCCGTTGCACACGAAACCGCCAATAACATCGTTGTGATCTTTGACCAGATTTTCACCGGACTCCAGAACCTGATGGGCGTATGCGGTGTCGCAGTAGTAACCGAGGGTGCAGAAAATGCCCACGGCCTTGCCCCGGATGGTCTGGAGGAACTCCTTCATTTCATCGTTGGGATCACCGGAAATGCCCCAGTAGCCCAAAAGAATGATGTCGCCATCCAAAGCGGGCGCACCGTCCTTGAGGTTGTGGATGGATTTTTCTTCCACATCAATGCCATTGAAAATTGCGTTGGCGACTCGCTGTGTGCAGCCGGTCAGACTTGAATAAACGATTTGAACTTTCATTATGTACTCCTTTTCTGAATGCGTTGTTTGTTGGGTTGAAAGAGTAACAAATATTCCGATTCGTTTGCCCTTGATTCTTCTTATTATAACATATAATTTAACAAATGCGCAGATGGGTGCCTGGGATGAAGAAAGATAGAATCGTCCATTGAATCTAAAAAAGTTGAAAAGAACCTTGTTTTTTGCCTGAATACGAAAGAAAGGAACTCATGAATACATTAAAAATTTTTTCGCTGATTGGATTGCTGCTGTATTTTGCGCTGCTTCTGATTGCAGTCACAAAAGAAAAGAAGAACCATAGTGTTCTGGACTACTTCTTTGCAGGGCGGTCGCTGCCCTATTGGGCACTTTCCATTACCTTCATTGCCTCATGGTGGGGTGCAGGCTCGGCTCTGTCCACCGCTGACCTCGCCTATCAGGACGGGCTGGGGGCCTTCTGGTACTACGGCGTGCCGGTGCTGCTGTCTACCTTCCTGATGATTCTCTGCTCCGGAGGCATCCGCCGTGTGGGTTATCTGACGCAGGGAAGGATGATGGAGGCCCGCTACTCGGGCCGAACGGCGAAGTTTCTCTCCCTTCTGGTGCTGGTATTTATGGTGTTCAATGCTGCCTCCCAGATGGTGGGCGTCGGTGACTTCTTCGGCACCTATCTGGGTATCCCCTATGAGTGGGCGGTGCTGCTGGGTACGCTGATCGTGCTGATCTATTCCATGTTCGGCGGTTTCCGGGGCGTGGTACTGACGGACATTATCCAGTTCGTGCTGCTGCTCATTTCCGCACTGGTGGTGTTTGTGGTTGGAGTCCGAAATGCCGGCGGCATGACCGGCATTCAGCATGCGGTGCAGGCAGCCGGAAAACCGGAGCTTCTCAATATGGGAGACGGAGCCTCCAAATATAGTATGTATGTCATCACCTTCGGCTGTGCATGGATGATTCAGGCCAATGTGTGGCAGCGCATCTCTGCCGCTCGGTCGGATCGGGACGCCCGGAAAATGACGGTGATGAGCTTCTTTGCCTATATTCCGCTGTACCTGATGGTGGTCTTTACCGGTCTTGCCGGCTTTGTTCTCTATCCCCAGCTGCCCAAGGGCGGCGTGGTGACGGCGCTGGTGATGGACTATCTCCATCCCGTGCTGGGTGCGGTGGTGTTTATTGGTATTTCCGCTGCAATCATGTCCACCATGGATTCTCTGCTGAATACGGCATCCATGACCTTGACGCTGGACCTGCTGCCCGCCCATGCCGACGAAACGAAACAGTTGAACCGTTCCCGTATGACAACGCTGGGGGTTGCTGTGGCAGCACTGCTGATTTCCTTGAAAATCCGCTCGATCCTCGCTATTTCTTGGATTGCTTCGGATATTATCACCACAGGTGTGTTTGTGCCGTTGGTTCTGGGCTTCTTCTGGAGAAGAGGAAATACCAGCGGAGCGTTTGCGTCCTTGGGCGTGGGCTTTGCGTACTGCCTCTATAATCTGGCCATCAGTTTTGGCGCACCGCTGCCCTCTTTTTGGGAGGCACAGTCCGCCCAGCAGGTGATCTTAGGTGTCGCTCTGTCCCTTGTGGCTTATGTGGGCGTGAGCTTGGCCACGCCGCCGGAATATGAAAAGGCGGATGCCTTTATCCGGCAGGCAGGCTTCCGAAAAAATAAATAAAATCCGCAGAAAGATCGGGCGGCTGTGTCAAACCACAGCCGCCCGGCCTTTTTGTGCATTGCGGCGCTGATTCTGGCAGGCGTAGTGCAGTATCGGCTGTACCTGTCCTCCGTGTCCGTCTGGGTGCGGCGGCTGCTCCTGTTGGTGTGCGGTGGCGCAGCGGTGCTGCTTCTGGTGCTGTCGGTTATCCTGTTTTTCTGGAATACATGGTATGGCTTGGCCTGTTTTTTGGTCACGCTGGCTGCATTGCTGATGCTGATTGCCTGCGCCATCGGCCGTCTGGCGGCACGCGGCAAGCAGAAGCAGGAAGTGCCTCAGGCCTGAAGGGCCTAATGGATGAACCCTATCATTTATAAAGTGAAAGCGGAACATTGCAGAAAATCGACTGGGATTTTCGTGCAGTGTTCCGCTTTGGTTTGGAATCAGGCGTGCAGCCCAGATCAGCCGAGCGCCACATCCAGAATCATCATGACCGTGAAGCCGACGGCAAAAAAGACGGTTCCGATGTCGGAGTGCTTTCCCTGAGACATTTCGGGAATGAGCTCCTCCACCACCACATAAATCATAGCGCCGGCAGCGAAGCTGAGGAAATAGGGGAGAGCCGGAATGATTAGGTCAGCGGCGAGAATGGTCAGAAGTGCGCCGATAGGCTCCACTACGCCGGACAGAACGCCGTAAACAAAGGACTTGCCCTTGCCCATGCCTTCTGAGCGGAGAGGCATGGAGATGATGGCGCCCTCGGGGAAATTCTGAATGGCAATGCCGATGGACAGAGCCAAAGCCGCCGCCAGAGAGATGCCCACATTGTCCGACAGGTATCCGGCAAAGACCACGCCCACAGCCATGCCTTCCGGGATGTTGTGCAGCGTCACCGCAAGAACCAGCATCGTGGTGCGGTGGAGTTTGGTGTGGGGGCCCTCCGGCTGCTGTGCATTTCGATGCAGATGGGGAATCAGGTGATCCAGCAAAAGCAAAAATAGAATGCCCAGCCAGAATCCTACCGCAGCCGGAACAAAGGACCATTTGCCCATGTTCTCCGCCTGTTCCAGTGCCGGGATCAGCAGACTCCAGATGGAAGCGGCCACCATGACACCGGCAGCAAAGCCGGACAAGGCCCGCTGGACCGAGAGTTTCAGGTCTTTTTTCATGAAAAAGACGCAGGCGGCACCGAGAGAGGTGCCCAAAAACGGAATCAAAATTCCGTACCAGGTATTCAGATTCAAATGAAATCCCTCCTTTTAAACTGTTCTTGCAAACGACAAGACAAGGGTAAAAGCCCCTGTAAAGAATTGAAGTTAGTCAAGACTAACCATAGAATAGCACAATCCCTTCCGGTTTTCAATCGTTATCTTTGGGAAGAAGAAAAAGAGACGCAACATCAAAAAACAGGCGCTGGAGCATACTCCGACGCCTGTTTTTCAATATGTATGAGGATGGAACATCAATGCTTTCCCTGACTCAGCTTCGTAATCAGCTTGAGCAGGAAGAAATACAGGATGCCGCCTACACTGAGAAGCACAAAAACGGTGATGCTCAGCAAGGGGTGAACCACAAACCAGAGAAGTGCAGACACGGCCAGCACGAGGACATAGTAGATGGGCAGGAAGGTCTTGCTAAAACTCTTCGTGTTCTGTTCAGTAAAGGTTTGCTGAGCCACCTCGGCGAAGTCCTCTTTCATTTGACCGGATACCTCGGATACCACCTCTTTCAGCTCCTCCGGGGAGTTGATGGTCACATCCTGTCCCTGAGCCTTCAGCGATTCCGCTACTTCGTCAATTTGCTTTTTGGAGATGAGAAAGCCGGCGATTGCCATACCCAGAAAGAACACGCCCATAATTTTAAATGGGGTGAAGAAAAGTCCGATGCCGATCAAAAAGAAGATGCCGCAGCAGGTGTAAACAAATGGTTTGGTGACCTTCGGGTTGTTGGTGGAGCGGGATTTGGTGGTGCTGTACCCCATCCGGGCCTTGCCGAAGGTTTCTCCGGGAGCGGCCGCAGGCCGGAGCGTGCGCTCCGAAACGATGCCGTCCTCGGGAGTGGTGCGGATGGTTTCTTCGGTGACAAAACTGCCGTCAGTGTTGATGTGTGTAACTTTGTCTTTTTCCATATTTATCGCTCCGTTCTGTTGTGGCATTGCAAGAGATAAAACCGGGGAAGTTTCGTTCAAAGGCTCCGTCCTTTCGGGAGGTGTGGAATCGGCAGACGATTCTGAGCGAATGAACTGGTTTTCATTGGGAGATATGAGCCTAGTTTATTTGCTGCGGCCTGTTTTGTAAAGAGTCAAAATGATTACAAAAAATCAGATGTCCCGGCTGACCTGTTTAGTCAATCTGTGACAGAACAAATTTTGTGTTCCGTTGGGGTTTACAAAATGGTCTACATGGTGTAGAATGATGGTAGACTACAAGATGTAGACCAAAAGAAAGGAGGGAACCTATGTTGGATTTGACGATGGGACCCATTGAGTCCCGATTTGCGGATATGATTTGGGAGAATGAACCCATCACCACGGCGGAACTGGTGAAGCGGGGAGAAGCAGAACTGAACTGGAAGAAAAGCACCACCTATACCGTGCTGAAGCGGCTTTGCGGCAAGGGGATTTTCCAGAATCAGCAGGGAACAGTGACCTCGCTGCTCTCCCGGGCGGAGTTCTATTCCGCTCAGAGCCAGCGGTTTGTGGAGGAAACCTTCCGTGGCTCGCTGCCTGCTTTTTTGGCTGCATTTACCTCTCGGAAGGGATTAAGTCAGGAAGAGGTAGACTGCCTCCGCCGTATGGTGGACGAGTATGAGGAGGGAAGCAAATGAACGCCCTGTTTCTTCAAGTGCTGAATCTGAGTCTTGCCGCAGGCTGGATGGTGCTGGCAGTGCTGCTGCTTCGTGTCCTGCTGAAAAAAGCACCCAAGTGGGTGAGAGGCGTGCTTTGGGGTCTGGTGGCGCTGCGTCTGGTGCTTCCGTTCTCGTTGGAGAGCCGGTGGAGCCTGTTGCCCAGTGGAGAAACCATTCCCCGGGAAATGCTGCATATGCCCACTCCGGAAATCCAGGGCGGCGTGACCGTGGTGAACCAGACGGTGGACCCTGCACTGGCCCAGACCGTGTCCGCGGTTGGTGAGGGCGGAAGCGGCCTTTTGCGGAATGTCACTTCCGTCGCCTCAGTGATTTGGCTGGTGGGCGTGGCGGCCATGCTGATTTACGCACTGGTGAGCTATCTTCGTGTCCGCCGAACGGTACAGGAAGGCGTGCCTTTGGGTGAAGCGGTCTGACTCTGCGACAAAGTGGAAACGCCCTTCCTTCTAGGTATCGCAAAACCTAAAATCTACCTTCCATCTACCATGGCAGAAGGGGATATGCCCTATGTGCTGGCCCATGAAAAAGCGCACCTCAAGCGAAAAGACCATATCTGGAAACCCTTTGGTTTTATGCTTCTGTCGGTTTATTGGTTCCATCCGCTGTTGTGGGTGGCCTATTGGCTGATGTGCAAGGATATCGAGCTGGCCTGCGACGAAAAGGTGATTCGGGAACTGGGCGAGGAAAGCAAAAAGCCCTATTCCCACGCCCTCATCAACTGCAGCGCACCGAGAAAGCTAGCCGCCGCCTGTCCGCTTGCCTTTGGAGAAGTGGGAGTCAAAGAGCGGGTGAAAAGTGTGCTGAGTTATAAAAAGCCGGCCTTCTGGGTGATTGTGATAGCAGTTGCAGCCTGCGTGATCGCAGCGGTGTGTTTTCTCACCAAACCCGTGTCTGCGCAGCTGCCGGAAGGAATGGAACCGTTTCTGGATGAGGTCATCGCCGAGCATCATCGGTCTCCACAGACCACAGGCTATCCCTGCATGGATTATGAGATTTTGCGGGTAGAGGAGCAAAGAGATACCGTCACGATTTATGCGTGGGTGCTGTATGAGGAGTACAGCAGCGACGGAGCGGAGCTGCATCTGGAAATCGGTGCCCATACGCCGACGGTGATCACAGCACAGAAGAACGGCGACCGGCAGTATCGCTTGGTTGAATATTGGACGCCGAGGGATGGCAGCTACTATTCCAAGGACATCCGGGCAAAGTTCCCCGTCCGGCTGTGGATACAGGCGATGGACAGTGAAAAGTGGATTGACGGTCAGAAGGAGCGAAATCAGGCCAAAGCACGGGCGCACTTTGATACCCAGCCCAGATGGGAAGGGACAGGACTCGCTTATTTCGCCTACAATATGTCGCTTCTTACCCTCAATCCGGAAAAACGGGAATTCATGTTTGCCTATTCTCCGTTAAGCAGTTATATTGCTGCCGGAAGCTATGAGGAACAAGGGGATCTGCTGGTGCTCTGTGACGAGGATGCTAGGAACATCTATACCTTCCGTACGGATGGAGAGCAGCTGGTGTTCATGGCAGAAGAATCGTCAGAGATGCCTTGGTATAGGCACGAAAGCGGTCCCTGTGTGCCGGATGGCGCTGTGTTTGAGAAAGCCGAACAACGAAATACCGAAAGCTGACCATAGAAAAGCAGCAGCATCCGAATTTGGATGCTGCTGCTTTAGTTTTCTGTACCTTACACGAGGGAAGCAGATTCGGCTTCTCGACGGCAGAAGTTTACATAAAAGATAATTCCGACGAGGGATGTGATGGTTTCGGTCACCGGGAAGGTGAGCCAGAAGGCGGAAAGGCCAATCTGAGCGAAGAGGTAGCCCAGCGGCACAAAGAGGAGGATGGTGCGAACCACTGTCAGAAAGCTGCTTTTGAATGCATGACCCACGGCTTGGAAAAAGACCGGATAGGTGAGGGAGGTCACCGCAGGGATAAAACTGAGTCCAATCCAGCGGAAGCCCACAATGCCGATGTCGATAACCGTCTGGTCGTTGGTAAACACATCCAGCATGGGTCCGGGAATCAGCACGAAGCAGAGGGTACCCAGTGCCATCAGCGTGATGCCCACCCACAGAGCAGTGTTCAGCGTCTTTTTGCAGCGAGCGATTTTCCGGGCGGCGTAGTTGTAGCTGATCATCGGAACGATGCAGGTGTGGAGCGCACCCATGGGGATGAAGAAGAAGGCCTGCCACTTGTAATAAAGGCCCAGTGCAGTAACGGCGGCATCTGAAAACTGGGAGAGAATCAGGTTCAGCCCCAGAATGTAAACCGTGAAGGCCGACTGCATGATGATACTGGGAGTGCCCAGCTTGTAGATGGTTTTCAGTTCGCCGGTATACTGGCAGACCGGGGGAGATTTCCGGAAGCCCTTGGGCATCACGATCAGTGCCGCTACAATCTGACCGGACACGGTGGCGATGGCGGCGCCGGAAATGCCCAGTTCCGGCGCACCGAACAGACCGAAAATAAGAATGGGGTCCAGAATGATGTTGGTGGCAGCACCGGCAATCTGAGCAATGGTGGGGGTTTTCATGTCACCGTTGGCTTGCAGCACCTTAGACCACATGCTTTCTGCAAACAGACCGATGCTGAACACGCATACAATGCGGCCATAGTGTACCACATCCTGAATGACCTCCGGAGAGGTGGTGGACATGGCAGCGTAGGCGGGCAGCAGGAAGTAGCAGACAATGGCAAAGAAGAGCCAGAGAAACAAGGCCAGCGGAGCGGACATACCGGCAGCGTCCTCAGACTCTTTTTTCAGATTGACGCCCATACGGTGAGCCATGCAGGTGTTGATGCCCACGCCGGTGCCAACGCCGAAGGCGATCATCAGCAGCTGTATGGGAAAGATAATGGAAAGGGCGGTCAGGCCGGTGCCGGAGTAGTTTCCGATGAAGAAGCTGTCCACGATGTTATACAGGGCCTGAATGAGTTGGGCCAGCATAACCGGCGGAGCCATTTTCAGTAAGACTCTGCCGATGTGTTCCGTGTCAAAAAGATTGGTTTCCGTCTGAGTCATACGAGTTCGCCTCATTAAGTAGTTTTGAATACTAAAAATGCGCTTAAATAAATTATAGATTTGGGGCTGAGTTCTGTCAATTGAAGAAGGAGAAAATAAAGGAGAAATGGAAGAGAACTTTTCGAAAGTTCCGAGGATAAAATGGGAAGAGCGGCTTGTGAACCGAAAAACAGACAAAAAGCGGGAAAAATTTTTCAAAAGGGGGTTGGTGTCCTTCCTTTTTTGCTTTTTGTGTGTTAGAATATCTAGCTGTGATGAAAAAGCTCGGAGGGATGAGTATCATGGGTGCCATTGGTTTTGATAACGACAAATATCTGGCGATGCAGTCGGAGCAGATTCGCAAACGAATTGACCAGTTCGGCGGCAAGCTGTATCTGGAATTCGGCGGCAAGCTGTTTGACGACTATCATGCGTCTCGTGTGCTGCCTGGTTTTGCCCCGGACAGCAAAATGTGCATGCTTCAGCAGTTGAAGGATGATGTGGAGGTCGTTATCGTCATCAATGCGGCGGACATCGAGTCCAACAAAATCCGCGGTGACTACGGCATTACCTATGATGAGGATGTGCTGCGTCTGATCGACACTTTCCGGGAGCTTGGCCTCTATGTGGGCAGCGTTGTGCTGACCCGTTATAATGGCCAGCCTGCGGCGGACGCCTTCCTGAAGCGTTTGACCAATCTGGGCATTAAGAATTATCGCCATTATCCCATTGCGGGCTATCCGTCCAATGTGGCGCATATCGTCAGTGAAGAGGGACTCGGCAAGAACGACTACATTGAAACCAGCCGTTCTCTGGTGGTCATCACCGCACCCGGTCCCGGCAGCGGCAAGATGGCAACCTGCCTGAGCCAGCTCTATCATGACCATAATCGTGGTGTGAAGGCAGGCTACGCCAAGTTTGAAACCTTCCCCATTTGGAATCTGCCTTTGAAGCACCCGGTCAATCTGGCCTATGAGGCCGCCACAGCCGACTTGAACGATGTGGACATGATCGACCCCTTCCATCTGGCTGCTTACGGCGAGACTGCCATCAACTATAACCGGGATGTGGAAATTTTCCCGGTGCTGAGCGCAATTTTCCAGTGCATTCAGGGCAGCTGCCCCTACCAGTCCCCCACGGATATGGGCGTCAATATGGCGGGCAACTGCATCATTGACGATGATATCTGCTGTGAAGCTAGCCGCAACGAGATTCTGCGCCGCTATTTTGCTGCCTGTGTGGACCTCTATAAGGGTACTGGCGATGAAAGTCAGGTGCAGAAGCTGGACCTGCTGATGAATCAGGCCGGTGTTTCTCCGGAAAGCTCTCCTGTGGTTATGGCCGCCAGAAAGAAAGCGGCAGAAACAGGCTCTCCTGCCGGTGCATTGCTGCTGCCGGACGGCAGCGTGGTGACCGGAAAGACCTCCGAAACGCTGGGTGCTGCTTCGGCTCTGATTTTGAATGCCCTGAAGGCCTTGGGCGGCATCGACGATCAGTTCGACCTGATTTCTGCCCATGTTCTGGAGCCTATCTGCCAGCTCAAGACCCAGCACCTCAGACATCATAACCCCAGACTGCATCCCGACGAGGTGCTGCTTGCTCTCGCAATTTCCGCCCTGACCAACCCCATGGCGGCTTTGGCTCAGGATCAGCTGGACAAGCTGCGCGGCAGCGATGCCCACTTCTCCGTCATCATCAATGAGGAGGATGAGAACCTGCTCCGCCGTCTGAATATCAATGTCAGCTGCGAACCTCATTACGAGAATAAGCGCCTGTTCCACAAGTAAGAGTTTAAGTGTATATAAGTAATCCCGTTTGGATCACAGTGATGTGATCCAAACGGGATTTTTTTGTGAAAAAGAGAGTGCCGTTTTATTTTGTAATGTACTCCAGCTTGGCGGATACCATTTGAATCAGGTCTGTCGGAGCTAATTCCATCAGCATACCTACATGACCGGCGGAAACGAGGATGGTTTTCCACTGCTCTGCGCTGGCATCCAGTACGGTAGGGAACTGCTTTTTCATACCAACCGGAGAGCATCCGCCGTGGACATATCCGGTCAGTGGAAGAAGATCCTTCTGCTTGAGCATTTCGATTCGCTTCACACCGGCCGCTTTTGCCGCCTTTTTGAGATCCAGCTCCTCACTGGTGGGAATGCAGAACACAAAATGTCCGCCTGCGGTGTCGGTGGTCACCAGCGTTTTGAAAATCATGGCAGGAGGAAGGCCGAGATAATCGGCTGCTTTCTGTCCGTTCAGCGGAAAGTCTCTTAATTCGTACCGAATCTTCTGCCGCTCCAGCATCCGCATGGCGTTGGTCTTTGCCTGCTTCATATCCGATCCTCCTGTGCTGTGCCCAACGCTTTTTCCAGATACGGGCGCGTCACAGACTGAGGGCTTTCCAGCAGCTGCTTGGGTGTGCCCTCAAAAATAATCTGACCGCCCTCTTCACCACCGCCGGGGCCGACTTCCACCACATAGTCCGCCGTTTTCAGCACTTCCAGATTGTGCTCGATGAGGAAAATCGTGTTCCCATCAGAAACCAGCCGATCGAACAGGGCGATGATAGTTTGAATGTCCTGCAAATGCAGACCGTCGGTGGGCTCGTCCAACACGAGAATTTGCCCCTTCTTTCCCAGATAGGAAGCGAGCTTCATGCGCTGAAGCTCACCGCCGGAGAGGGTGGACAGAGCCTGATTCAAGTGGAGGTAAAAGAGTCCCACATCGGCCAGCGGCCGCAGCTTTGTTTCAATTACCGTTCCTGCAAAGTGCTCCATGGCCTGTCGGATGGTGAGATCCATCACCTGGGCAATGTTCAACCCGTCCAGCGTATATTGCAGGGCTTCCTGAGAGTAGCGGAGTCCGCCGCAGGCTTCGCACTCTGTTTCAATGGAGTCCATAAAGGCCATTTCCGA
>JAHHSJ010000029.1 GCA_020025295.1 Oscillospiraceae bacterium
AGCTAACAAATTTTTACTGTGCGGGGTGTCCAACTTGCACTTGCAATTTGCGATGCTTTTAAAGTTCAATTCTTTTGCTGATTTAAACACGGATCAGTTATCGGAAATATATATAGAAAGCAGCATCGAAAATGCGCCCCATTTCTTTCCAGATGAGCAAGATATACATAAGGCGATTCAGCTTTATGAAGAAGGCTTTATAGAATATCTTAGGGACGATTTTTATTCGCAAGTCGGTCGTGCTTATTGGGTTTGGGAAGAAGGGGGCCAATGGGTTTCAGCACTGAGGACCACTTTTATTCATGACGACCTTTACTACATCGAAGCACTGGAAACAAAACCCGAATACAGAAAACAAGGCTATGCTGAAAAGCTTCTTCTGATGGTAATTGAAGCGTTTAAAGCCCAAGGTGCCTTTGAGCTTTGTGATTGTGTAAGTAAAAGCAATATCGCTTCTTTAAAAACACATTTAAAAGTGGGCTTTTCAATTGTTTCAGATGCAGGGTTTGATTATTTGCAGAATGAATGCAACGATCAGGAGTATGGTATGTCATACAAATTCCCGAAAAATACGATTTAAATCGTTAACAAGCGTGATATCTATTGGGGTTTTCTTGACATTCAGGGAATCCTGATGCACATTCATAAGGGCTAAGGGCAGCGAATATCGTTTATACTCCCAAGAGTCGTAAAGCGGTGCAATCGTTAGGAGCGGGCTCCTAAAACCTTCGTAGGAAGGCATATAAAAAAGGTCAGCAGGTGTCGGGATTTTCCGGCACCTGCTGTTCTTCTTAAAAACTTCCTTATGGGGCATACCCATTGGTTTTCGGCTTGTTTTTTCTTTTCTGTGCAGTTATCCGCAGCTGCCGCCGCAGGCATGGCAGTCGTGGTCGCAAATCTGACACTCCGGGGGCACCGGAAGACCCTTGCGCTCATAGTAGTCCTTCAGAGCGGACTTGATAGCCTCTTCCGCCAGCACGGAGCAATGCACCTTCACAGCCGGCAGACCGTCCAGAGCCTCCACAACTGCCTGATTGGTCAGCTGCATCGCCTCGTGGATGGACTTACCCTTAATCAGCTCCGTTGCCATGGAGCTGGTGGCGATAGCGGCACCACAGCCGAAGGTGTTGAACTTCACATCCACGATGATGTCATCCTCAATTTTGAGGTACATCTTCATGATGTCACCGCAGACGGCATTACCCACCTGACCGACGCCATCGGCATCTTCCATCTTACCCACATTGCGGGGATTTGCAAAGTGATCCTGCACTTTTTCACTATACATCATAGCCATAGTTAGTTTTCCTCCATTACCACATTCCGAACTTTACCTTCTGCCAGCATATCCTCCCAAACCGGGCTCATCTGGCGCAAACTGTACACAATTTCCGGCAGCTGCTTCAGCACTTCATCTACTTCTGCTTCCGTGTTCCACTCGCTGAGGGACAGGCGGAGCGAACCGTGAGCCACCTCCACCGGCAGGCCGATGGACAGCAGCACATGGCTGGGCTCCAGACTGCCGGAGGTACAGGCGCTGCCGGAAGAACCGCAGATACCCGCCAAATCCAGACGCAGCAGCAGGGACTCACCCTCCACGCCCTCAAAGCACATGGACACATTGCCTGGGACACGGTGGTTCAGATCGCCGTTGACATAGCTTGCAGGAATGGGACGCAGCCCCTCAATCAGCTTGTTGCGGAGTGCGGTAACCTTCTTGATGTTTTCATCCATATGCTCCACCGACTCGTGCAGCGCCGCCGCCATGCCCATGATGTTGGGCAAAGCTTCCGTGCCGCCGCGCTTGCCGCGTTCCTGGGCGCCGCCCTCAATGAAATTGGTGAGGTACATACCTCTACGGCAGTACAGCACACCCACGCCCTTGGGGCCATGGAACTTATGTCCGGACAGGCTCAGGTAGTCGATCTGGTCTGCCTTCACATCCACCGGGATGTGTCCCACCGCCTGAACTGCGTCCGTATGGAAGGGGATGCGGCGTGCCCGGCACAGTGCGCCGATTTCCGGGATGGGCTGGATGGTGCCCACCTCGTTGTTGGCGTACATGATGGTGACCAGCGCCGTGTCCTCACGGAGGGCAGCCTTCACCTCTTCCACCCGCACCAGTCCGTCCTCATGGACCGGCAGCAGCGTCACTTCAAACCCCTGCTTTTGCAGCTTTTTCAGGGTATGCAGCACAGCGTGGTGCTCAAACACAGTAGAGATGATGTGTTTCTTTCCTCTTCGTGCGCCCAGCTCGGCGGCCTGAGTGATGGCCCAGTTATCCGCTTCGCTTCCACCGGAGGTAAAATAGATTTCGCCGGGATCGGCGTTCAAGTCCTTTGCAATGGAGGCTCTGGCCTCCTCCAGCCGCTCGTTGGCCGTTCTGCCCTTGTGATGCAGGCTGGAGGGATTTCCATACTCCTCCGTCAGGGCCACCATCATGGCGTCCCGGGCAGTCTGGCTCACCGGAGTGGTTGCGGCGTTGTCAAAATATATTTCCATAGAGAAATCCTCCTTAATTCCTATTTTGATTATAGGATATACGAAACCGCTGCACTTGTCAAGAATGATTCTTAATTATTTTTCCTATTTCAGCAATCTTTGACTCGCCCCAACCTGCAAAAGCCGCCCGTTCCGATGAGTCATCGGAACGGGCGGCTCTCCGTCTCTCTTATTTGTTTGAAAAACAACATTGTGGCATCTGAGGAGCAAATCCCCAGTTCCGGTCACTCGTGATCCAGAAAATCCTGCAAGGTATAGCTGTCCACATAGGCATTGATGGCCTCGTCCATACCCTCCCAGAACCAAAGGGTGTCGCACTGGTTGCACCGCTCGCAGCTATTGACCTCGCTTTGCAGGCAGGTGATGGGGGCAAGGCTCCCTTCCACTGCGCGCAGAATTTCTCCTATGCCGCAATCTTTTGGCTCCCGGGCCAGCATATAGCCGCCCTGCACGCCACGAATGCTGTGGAGCATTTTAGCTTTATTCAGCTTCAGAACGATCTGTTCCAGATATTTTACACTGATATTTTGGCGGAGTGAGATCTCCTTGAGCGAGACCACCGCGCCTTCTCCCTGCCGGGCGATATCCAGCAGCAGCCGGAGTGCATAGCGTCCTTTGGTAGAGATTTTCATTCTGCATCACCTCATTTAATGGTTTCATTGTAACCGCCGACCCGAAAAAAGGCAACTGTTTTCTTCTCCAACCCAATGCCCGTTTTTTTCTTCTTTTGCTTGCTTTTCTGTTTTTGCTGCCGTATAATGGAGACTGAAAACGGTATACTATGTAAGGAGGTGTCCGCATGGATCAGTCCCTCATGTTCCAAAATAATATGCGCCTGATTCAGGAAACGGTACCCGGCAAGCAGATTACTCTTGCCCACATTATCGCAAATCCCGATCCTGTCATCTATCATAAGTTGGGTCTGGACCCCAAGCTGGATTACACTGGATCTGCCATCGGCATCATGACCGTGACGCCCAGCGAGACGACCATCATCTGCGCTGATATTGCCATCAAGTCCACCGGCGTGGACCTGAGCTTTGTGGACCGCTTCAGCGGCACACTTATCTTCACCGGTCTGGTGGCTCAGGTGGAGCAGGCCATGGTGGACCTCACCGAATACTGCGAAAATCGTCTGGGCTACACCGTGTGCGACATCACGAAAACATGAAAAAAATCATTTTCATGGGGCGCAGCGGCTGTGGCAAAACTACCCTCAAGCAGGCTCTGCGTGGGGAAAACATCCACTACCACAAAACCCAGTATGTCAATTACAACGACGCTATTATCGACACCCCGGGTGAATACTGCGAAAGTAAGCATCTGGGCCGGGCGCTGGCGCTGTACGCCTATGAGGCGGATGTGGTCGGTCTGCTGATTTCGTCCATTCAGGAGTTTTCCTCCTATTCTCCCGGCGTGGCCTCCTCCTGCAACCGCGAGGTGGTTGGCATCGTCACTCAGATTGACCGCCCGGAGGGCAACCCGGAACGGGCCGAGCGTTGGCTTCGGCTGGCTGGGTGTCAGACTGTGTTCCATGTCAGTGCAGTGAAAGGCATCGGTCTGGAAGAACTGATGGACCATTTGAAAACCGAAAATGACTGAAAGACGGCACAGAAAACTTCTGTACCGTCTTTTTTGCATAATACGCCAAATTCGGGACAAACTGACGGCGAAGAAACATCAAGGAGGTATCGCCATGTTTGACTCTTGCTGCTGCGGCGCTCCTGCCGCCCAGAAAGAGAAGAAGTCCTTTCAGATGCTGTCCAAGTGGACTTCCGATCTGCTGGAAAAAGCCCCCATCCATCCCTTCCCTGTGGATGTGGAAGAGCTGCCCGAATGCTATCAGCTCACCGCTGAGCTGCCCGGATTGGAAAAAGAACAATTGAAGGTCCAGCTGGAGGAAGAGCGTCTTACCATCACCACACACCCGAAGGAAGAAGCCGAAGAAAACCATCACTTCATTCGCAAAGAGCGCAATCACCACACGCTGCACCGCACCTTTGACATCACCGGAGTGGACACCGCCCATGTCCGTGCCCAGTATCAGAACGGTCTGCTCACTCTGATTCTGCCCAAGCTGAATCCGTCCCAGTCCTCTGTGCAGACGGTGGAAATTCATTCCGGCTCCGAGTCCAAGAAAAAACAGAACGATTGACCAAACCTGCGCAGGAGCATCCACATCGGCTGTGGATGCTCCTGCTCTTTTCTTCCTCCAAGCGGCTTATTTTTCACTTGTTCTTTTTCCAACTTTCCTGTGCATAACCCTGTTCCTTCTGTGGAAACATATCCTGTTTTCCAGTCTATCTCCGTTTTCCCGGCTTTTCTTTTCCACAAAAGCGTGGTATATTGGTAAAAAATCATCCAAAGGAGGCTTTTCCCATGAGCGCAGGAAACGCCAGAAACACCAGCCTTTGCTATTTGGAGCAGGACGGAGCTTATCTGATGCTGCACCGGGTAAAAAAGAAGAACGATCTGAATCAGGACAAGTGGATTGGCCCCGGCGGAGGCTTTGAAGCGGGGGAAAGCCCCGAGGAATGTGCCCTGCGGGAGGTTTGGGAAGAAACCGGTCTCACTATGACCCACTATGACTACCGGGGCATCGTCACTTTCGTTTCCGATCGGTGGCCCACAGAATATATGCACCTTTTCTGGAGTGACCGCTTTGAGGGCACCATCAAGGAGTGCGACGAAGGTGTGCTGGAATGGCTGGACAAGCAGGAACTGCTCCGGCAGCACATTTGGGAGGGCGACCGAATTTTTCTCCGTCTGCTGGACGAAAAAGTGCCCTTCTTTTCCTTGAAGCTAGTCTATCAGGGAGAAACGCTCACACAGGCCGTGCTCAACGGCACTCCCCTTGCTCTGTAAGTTGGAAAAACAACAACAGCCCGGATTGCACTGCAATCCGGGCTGTTTTCTTCGCTTTTACCAGACCAGCGTGGCGAAATAATCGTCGGGCGTTTCCGCTCTCCGCATCAGTTCCACACTGCCGTCCTCCCGCAGCAGCAGTTCTGCGCTGCGCAGGCGTCCGTTGTAATTATAGCCCATGGAGAAGCCGTGGGCGCCGGTGTCATGAATCACCATTAGGTCCCCGATCTCCACCTTAGGCAGCATACGATCCACCGCAAACTTATCGCTGTTCTCGCAGAGGGAACCCACCACATCGTACTTGTGGTCACAAGGCTGATTCTCCTTGCCCATGACGGTGATGTGGTGATAAGCCCCGTAGATGGCAGGGCGCATCAGGTTGGCCGCACAGGCATCCACACCGATGTATTCCTTATAGGTGTGCTTCTCATGGAGGACACGGGTCACCAGATGACCGTTGGGTGCCAGCATAAACCGGCCCATTTCGGTATAGATCGCCACATCATCCATGCCAGCCGGCACCAGAATCTTCTCGTACTGCTGACGGACGCCCTCGCCGATGGCGTAGATGTCGTTGGCCTCCTGATCGGGACGATAGTCCACGCCCACGCCGCCGGACAGGTTGATAAACGCCACCTTGGCGCCGGTTTCCCGCTCCAGCTCCACCGCCAGCTGAAACAGCTGACCGGCCAGTGCCGGGTAGTAATCATTGGAAATGGTGTTGGAGGCCAAGAAGGAGTGGATGCCAAACCGCTTGGCGCCCTTGGCCTTCAGGATGCGGAAGGCTTCAAACAGCTGGTCCCGGGTCATGCCATACTTGGCGTCGCCGGGATTATCCATGACCTGGAACCCTTCCTTGCTCTCTCCCAGCTGAAACACGCCACCGGGATTGAACCGGCAGGAGATGGTCTCCGGAATCTTGCCGATGGTCTTTTCCAGATAGTCAATGTGGGTGAAGTCATCCAGATTGATGATGGCTCCCAGCTCATCCGCAAAGGCAAACTCCTCTGCCGGGGTATCATTGGAGGAGAACATGATCTCCTTGCCCACAATGCCGCAGCGCTGGCACATCATCAGCTCCGTCAGAGAGGAGCAGTCCATGCCGCAGCCTTCCTCGTGGAGGATGTTCAGGATGCGGGGCGTGGGGGTGGCTTTCACCGCAAAATACTCCCGGAAGCCCGGATTCCACGAAAATGCCTTGTAGACGGCACGGGCAGTGGCTCGGATTCCTGCCTCATCATAGAGGTGGAACGGGGTGGGATATTCCTTGCAGATGTCTTCCAGCTGCGCCTTGGTTGCAAACGGGATTTTTTTCACGGTAATCACTCCTAACGGGACAAGCCCGAAAATTTCTTCCGTTAATCATATCCCATTCCATTCCGTTTGACAAGCAATGCGTTCCCTTCCTCGGCATACCCACTCTATTTTCTCTCTTTTTGCCAGAATGACCAAACGAAGTCCGAAATATCTGTACATTTCTCACCCTCTGTCCTATTCAATGCGCTCTCTGCATACCCTTTGGGGGTAGGAGGTGCTGAGTTTGAACGATTGGAACCATCTGCTCTGGAGTACGGCACTGCCGCTGCTGCTCCTCACTGGGGTTGTTCTCACCCTGCGCAGCCGTGGGTTTGCCCTGCGGCACTTAGGAACCGGCATCCGCTTATCTTGGCATGAGGCCGGCTCCGGCGGCACCTCTCCCTTCGCCTGCCTTTGCACCTCGCTGGCTTCCACCATCGGCACCGGCAACATCGCCGGGGTGGCGTTTGCTCTTACGGCCGGCGGTCCGGGGGCTTTGGTCTGGATGTGGATTACCGCTGCCCTCTGCACGGCAGTAAAATATGCGGAATGTGCCCAAGGTTCGGCCTATCGGCGCATCGAATCTGACGGTCAGCGGCTGGGCGGCGGAATGGTCACCCTCACCCACCTGCCCTGCCGCCGTCTGGGTTTGCTGCTGGGGGGAATTTACGCCCTTTTGGAACTGTTCACCACGCTGTCTGCCGCCAATTTGGTGCAAAGCAGCGCCATTGCACAGACTCTGTGGACTTCTCTCGCCGTTCCCCCAATGGTGTCCGGGGTACTGGTGGGAGGGCTCACACTGGCCATTTTGCTGGGCGGCTCCGACTCCGTCACCCATTTTTCCGCCTGGATTGTTCCGCTGATGATCGGTCTTTACCTGCTGGGCGGTCTGGCGGTCATCTTCACCCATCTCGCCGCCCTGCCCAATGCAATTGCCGCTCTTTTTCGAGGGGCTTTTGACTTTTCAGCGGTGGGCGGAGGTGTGCTGGGCAACACAATTCGTATCGGCGTCATGCGTTGTTGTTTTTCCAACGAATCAGGAACCGGCAGTGCCGCCTTCTCTGCTGCCCTGTCCGACGCTGACCCGGTGCGGCAGGGGCTTATCAGTGCAACTTCCAATTTATGGGATACCGGAGTGATGTGCTCCATCACCGGACTCTCCATTCTGGTCTCCGGCACCCTGTCCTCCGACCTCACCGGCGTGCCGCTGGTCATGGAGTCCTATGCCACCGGTCTTGGGTCGATTGGGCGTTGGATCGTGGCGGTATGTCTGGTGCTGTTCGCCTTTTCCTCCCTCCCCGGGTTGGCCTTTCAGGGAGAATCCGCCCTGCGATTCCTCTCCGACGCTCCGGCTGCCCGAGGTGTCTATCGGCTGGGATTTGCCTTTCTCTCGGCTCTGGGCTGTCTGTTTTCCACCGAGCAGGCCCTGCTGACCACCGACTTCTGCAACGCCCTGCTGATTCTGCTGAACCTCGCCGCACTCTGGTGGGTTCCCATCCCGAAAAAGGCTGAATTTTAGACCGCATCGCCTCGGAAAACCCTTGTTTCCCCGGAACGAAAATGCTATAATGTGATAAATTATGGCCTGTGCCCGAAAGGAGTCAATTCCATGACTTATAAAGAAGAATTTATTACCTTTATGGTGCGTTCCGGCGTGCTGACCTTCGGCGATTTCACCACCAAGTCCGGCCGCAAGACCCCTTACTTCATCAACACCGGTAACTACATGACCGGCGCTCAGGCTGCCAAGCTGGGCGACTACTATGCCGCCTGTATGCAGGAGAATCTGGGCGAGGATGTCACCGCTCTGTTCGGCCCCGCTTACAAGGGCATTCCTCTGGTCGTCACTGCTTCCGCTTCCCTCTACCGCAACTATGACCGCGATCTGCCCTACTGCTTCAACCGCAAGGAAGTCAAGGACCACGGCGAAGGCGGCAACATGGTGGGCTACAAGCCTCAGGACGGCGATGTGATCGCCATTGTGGAGGATGTTGTCACCGCCGGCACCGCGGTGCGTGAGAGCATTGAGCTGTTCAAGCATGTGGCTGATGTGAAGATGTCCTATCTGTTCGTCTCCGTGGATCGCATGGAGCGCGGCACCAAGGATTGCTCCACTCTGGATGAACTCCGTGAGGACTACGGCATCAAGGTTTGCCCCATTGTCACCGTCCGTGAGATCATCTCCTTCCTGCACAACCGTCCCATCGACGGCAAGGTCTACATCGACGACGAGATGAAGGCACGCATGGAGGCTTATCTGGCTCAGTACGGAGCTAAGAACTGATTCTTTGATTCCGGCAGGAGCGCCTTTGGTGCTCCTGCCCTTTTTCTTCCGGGAGGTATCCTTTCTATGTCCATCCATCAAGGCCATCGTGCCCGGCTGAAGCAGCAGTTTTCCCAATACGGTGAGCGTGTATTTGACGATCATCAACTCTTGGAACTGCTGCTGTTTTACGCTGTACCGCAGGGCGATGTGAATCCTCTGGCGCATGAACTCATCAATCATTTCGGCAGCTTTGCCGCTGTGCTGGATGCCAAACCCGAAGACCTGAAGAAGGTAAGCGGCGTGGGCGATCATGTGGCTACTTTTCTCTCCATGCTGCCCCAGATCATGCGTCGGTACGAGATCAGCCGCACCAACAATGACTGCCAGATCAACTCCACCGCCGAGGCCGGGGAATATCTCCGCCGCTACTTTATCGGCGCCCGCAACGAGATGGTGTATATGCTCTGCCTGAACACCAAGGGCAAGGTACTTTGCTGCAGCTTTCTGGCGGAAGGCGCCCTCAATCGGGTGGGGCTGGACCCCAGAAAGGTGGTTGAAATCGCTCTGGAGCATCAGGCCTGCTCCGTGATTCTAGCTCACAACCACCTCAACGGCATTGCTCTCCCCTCGGAGCAGGACCGCACCTTCACGCTGGCACTGCGACCGCTGCTGCAATCGTTGGGAATCCAACTTTTGGACCACATCGTGGTTGCCGACGGAGATTTCGTGTCTATGGTGGATTGCGGACTGCTGCCTTCCTCGGACCGAGAGCGTTGACATCGAACATTTGTTCCTATATAATAGAACCACCCTATGCAAAAAGGAGGGATCGCTGTGCCGAAATTTGAAGTTGTCAGCCCCTATCAGCCGTCCGGTGACCAGCCGGAAGCCATCGCCGCTCTGAGTCAGGGCGTGGAACTGGGACTGAACGAACAGACGCTGCTGGGTGTGACCGGCTCCGGTAAGACCTACACCATGGCAAAGGTCATCGAACAGGTGCAGCGTCCCACGCTGGTGCTGGCTCACAACAAAACGCTGGCCGCCCAGCTTTGCAGCGAATTTCGGGAATTTTTCCCCAACAATGCAGTAGAATACTTTGTGTCCTACTATGACTACTATCAGCCGGAGGCTTACATTCCTCACACGGACACCTTCATCGAAAAGGACTGCGCCATCAACGAGGAAGTGGACCGGCTGCGCTTGAGCGCCACCGCTTCTCTGCTGGAGCGCCGGGATGTGATTGTGGTTTCCTCGGTCAGCTGCATCTACGGTCTGGGTGAGCCGGAGGACTTCACCGCCATGATGGTCACCCTCACGGTGGGCGCCACCATGAAAATCCGGGACCTGCTGAACAAGCTCATCAGCATCCGCTATGAGCGCAACGACATCGCCTTTGAGCGCAACATGGTTCGTGTTCGGGGCGACACGGTGGAGGTCTGGCCCGCCTACTGGAAGGACAACGCCATTCGCATTGAGTTCTTCGGGGACGAGATCGACCGCATCAGCGAAATCAACGCTCTGACCGGAACGCCCATCCGTCGGCTGAACACCGTTCCCATCTGGCCTGCCACTCACTATGTCACCCCAAAAGACAAGATGGATGCCGCAATTGAGCGCATTTACAAGGAGATGGAGGAGCAGGTCAAGTATTTTGAGTCCGAGGGCAAGGCCATCGAGGCGCAGCGCATTAAACAGCGCACCATGTATGACATTGAAATGATGCAAGAAATCGGCTATTGCTCCGGTATTGAGAACTATTCCCGGGTGATTGACAATCGCCCGGTGGGCTCCGCCCCTCACACTCTGCTGGACTATTTCCCCGACGATTTCCTGATGTTTATTGACGAATCCCATGTGACCTTGCCTCAGGTGCGAGCCATGTACAACGGCGACCGGGCCAGAAAAACCTCTCTGGTGAACTACGGCTTCCGGCTTCCCTGTGCCTACGACAACCGCCCCTTGAAATTCCCGGAATTTGAAGAGCGGGTCAATCAGGTCATCTATGTCTCCGCCACTCCCGGCGAGTACGAGCAGACTCGCTCCGGTCAGATCGTAGAACAGGTCATCCGCCCCACCGGTCTGCTGGACCCCGTGGTGGAGGTGCGTCCCATTGAGGGGCAGATTGACGACCTGATTGGAGAAATCAACACCCGTGCTGCCCGTTCGGAGCGTGTGCTGGTGACTACTTTGACCAAGAAGATGGCAGAAGACCTCACCCAGCACTTCCAGAAGGTGGGCATCCGGGTGCGGTATATGCACCACGACATTGACACCATGGAGCGTGTCCAAATCATCAAAGATCTGCGTCTGGGCAACTTTGATGTGCTGGTGGGCATCAACCTGCTGCGAGAAGGTCTGGACATCCCGGAAGTGTCTCTGGTTGCCATTCTGGATGCGGACAAGGAGGGCTTCCTCCGCAGCGAGACCGCTCTGATCCAGACCATCGGCCGTGCCGCCCGTAATGCGGAGGGACAGGTTCTGCTCTATGCCGACAAAATTACCCCCTCCATGCAGCGAGCCATGGAGGTCACCCAGCAGCGCCGGGAAAAGCAGGACGCCTTCAACAAGGCACACGGCATTATCCCCACCACCATCCACAAGAACATCCGTGCCCTGATGGAGCCGGTGGACGACGCGCCCCGCTCCTCCAAGGCAGTAAAGCAGCTCACCAAGGTGCAGCGGCAGCAGCTGATTCAGAAGCTGGAGAAGCAGATGAAGGAAGCCGCCAAAATGTTGGAATTCGAACTTGCCGCAGAACTGCGTAATCAAATCATCGAATTGCAGGGAAAAGAGAAGTGAGTCTCCCCCTTCCCTGCATCTGAACGAATGAGGTATTGACCAACTATGCAAGATCACATCTATGTCAAGGGCGCCCGCGCCCACAACCTGAAAAATGTGGATGTGCGCATCCCCAGAGATAAGCTGGTGGTGCTCACCGGACTCAGCGGCTCCGGCAAGTCCAGTCTGGCCTTCGACACCATCTACGCCGAGGGACAGCGCCGCTATGTGGAAAGCCTGTCCTCCTACGCCCGGATGTTTCTGGGGCAGATGGAAAAGCCGGATGTGGACTCCATTGACGGTCTTTCTCCCGCCATTTCCATCGACCAGAAAACCACCAGCAAGAACCCCCGTTCTACTGTGGGCACGGTGACGGAGATTTACGACTATCTCCGTCTGCTCTGGGCGAGAGTAGGCACTCCTCACTGTCCCAAGTGCGGCAAGGAAATCCAGCAGCAGACCATTGACCAGATCATCGATCAGGTGATGGCTCTGCCGGAGGGCACTCGAATTCAGGTCATGGCTCCCATCATCCGGGGCAAAAAGGGCGAACACGCCAAGATTTTCGAGGACGCCCGACGCAGCGGCTATGTCCGTGCCCGTGTGGACGGCAGTCTTTACGAGCTGACCGAGGAAATTCCTCTGGACAAGAACAAAAAGCACAGCATTGAAATCGTGGTAGACCGTCTGGTCATCCGGGATGACATCGCCCAGCGGCTTACTGACTCGGTGGAAACCGCCTCCGGTCTGACCGGCGGCATTGTGCTCATCAATCTGGTGCGTGAGGACGAGGATTTGGTCTTTTCCCAGAACTACGCCTGTGAGGACTGCGGAATCTCCATTGAAGAGCTGGCTCCTCGCAGCTTCTCCTTCAATAACCCCTACGGTGCCTGCCCCACCTGCACCGGCTTGGGCTTCCAGCTGAAGGTGGACCCGGACCTCATTATCCCCAACCGGGAACTGTCCATTCTGGACGGTGCCATCACTGCTCCGGGCTGGAACAACATCAAGGGAGACGGTATTTCCCGGATGTACTTTGACGCACTGGCGAAGAAGTACAAATTCAAGCTGAATCAGCCACTGAGCAAGCTGCCGCCTGAAATCATTGACCTGATTCTCTACGGCACCAAGGGCGAGCCGCTTACCCTGACCTACGAAAACGCCCGTGGAAAGTCCGTCATCAAACAGCCCTTTGAGGGCATTGTCAACAACCTGGAGCGCCGCTACCGGGAAACTCAGTCGGATGGTGCCAAAAAAGATTTGGAAGAGTGCATGAGCTTCTCCCCCTGCCCGGACTGCGGTGGTCAGCGCCTGCGTAAGGAAATTCTGGCGGTCACGGTGGGCGGACTTTCCATCCATCAGTTCTGCCAGCTGCCCATTGGCGAGGCATTGGACTTTATCGAGCATCTGGAACTGACGCCTCAGAAACAGCTGATTGCCAACCAGATTCTGCGTGAAATTCGCAATCGACTGGGCTTTTTGCAGTCTGTGGGTTTGAATTACCTGACTCTGGGCCGCAGCGCATCCACCCTGTCCGGCGGCGAAAGCCAGCGTATCCGTCTGGCCACCCAGATCGGCTCTTCCCTGATGGGCGTGCTCTACATTCTGGACGAGCCCTCCATCGGTCTGCATCAGCGAGACAACGACCTGCTGCTGGACACCCTGCGGAAGCTGCGAGATCTGGGCAACACCCTGCTGGTGGTGGAACATGACGAGGACACCATGCGTGCGGCAGACTATATTGTGGATGTAGGCCCCGGTGCCGGCATCCACGGCGGCGAGATTGTCGCCTGCGGCACAGCTGAGGACATTATGGCCTGCCCCAAGAGTCTGACCGGCGCCTATCTCTCCGGCCGCAAGAAGATTCCTGTCCCCTCCGTCCGTCGGAAGGGCAACGGACACTTCCTCACCGTCCGGGGCGCTGCGGAAAACAACCTCAAGGGAATTGATGTGACGATTCCCCTCGGCACCATGACGGTGGTCACCGGTGTTTCCGGCAGCGGTAAGTCCAGTTTGGTCAACGAGATCATCTACAAGAAGCTGGGTGCGGAACTGAACCGCATTAAGGTGCGTCCCGGCAAGCACGACGGCATCGACGGCATCGAATTTCTGGACAAGGTGATTGCCATTGACCAGTCCCCCATCGGACGCACCCCCCGTTCCAACCCGGCCACCTACACCGGGCTGTTCAACGACATTCGGGAGCTGTTCGCATCCACGCCCGACGCCAAGGCCCGCGGCTACAATGCCGGTCGCTTCTCCTTCAATGTCCGGGGCGGCCGCTGTGAGGCCTGTGCCGGTGACGGTCTGATTAAGATTGAAATGAACTTCCTGCCGGATGTGTATGTCCCCTGCGAGGTGTGTAAGGGACACCGCTACAACCGGGAAACGCTAGAAGTGAAATACAGGGGCAAAAACATCCACGATGTGCTGGAAATGACTGTGGATGAGGCACTGCCCTTCTTTGAAAACCATCCCAAAATCTACGCCCGTCTGAAAACTCTCTTTGATGTGGGTCTGGGCTATGTGAAGCTGGGGCAATCCTCCACCACCCTCTCCGGTGGTGAGGCACAGCGCATCAAGCTGGCTACCGAGTTGGCAAAGCGCAGCACCGGCTCCACCATCTATATTCTGGACGAGCCCACCACCGGACTCCATGCCGCCGACGTCCACCGTCTGGTGGAAGTGCTGCAGCGGCTGGTGGATGCAGGCAACTCCGTTCTCATCATTGAACACAATCTGGATGTAATCAAAACCGCCGACCATCTGATTGATTTGGGACCGGAAGGCGGCGATCAGGGCGGTGAAATCGTCTGCACCGGCACGCCGGAGGAGGTTGCCGCCTGTCCGAAGAGCTACACCGGCAAATACCTCAAGTCCCTGCTCACCTGACCGGTTTTCCCGGCATAGGATGACCCGGAGGCGAACACTATGGCTCTGGAAATCCTGTTGACCCTGTTTGCTCTGATTGGCGTGGCCGCCTGTGTCCGCTTGGTCCTAGGCGTGCTGCTATATCCCGTAAAAGGCGCATGGATCTTGCTCCCGGCGCAAGGTGACGGGGAAAATCTGGAGCACCAAGTCAAGGGTCTTTGCTCCCTCTCGGACGAGGGAAAGCTGTCGGCAGAGGAAATTTATCTGCTGGATTTGGGGCTCAACGACACCGGATTGGCGGTGGCGGAGCTGCTCTGCGCAAGCTACCCCAAGGTACATTACTGCGTCCCCGCACCGGAGGACACCATCACATAACAAAGGAGGTGACCGCTGTGGATCACCCGGAACTGGAAACTTTAGAAGGCACCGTCTCGGCGGTCATCTATCAGAACCCGGAGAACGGTTATACGGTTCTCCGGGTCAAATCCCGTGAGGGCAGTCAGACCGTCGTCGGTGAGCTGGCTCAGGTATCCCCCGGAGAGACGGTGCTGGCCACCGGAATCTGGGTGGACCACCCCAGCTTCGGCCCCCAATTCAAAGCCGCTCACATGGAACTGTCCATCCCCACCGGTCAGCACGGCATTTATGAGTACCTGGCATCCGGTGTGATTAAAGGTGTTGGAAAACAAACAGCACGCCGAATTGTGGATCAGTTCGGCAGCGAAACTCTGTCGGTCATTGAGTCTGACCCGGAGCAGCTGGCCACAGTGAAGGGCATCACACTGAAAAAGGCGCTGGCCATTCAGGCGGAATTCCTCCAAAAGGCGGGTATGCGCCGTCTGGTAGAATTTCTCGGCGAATTCCAGCTGCCGGTCTCTCTGGCCCTCTCTCTCTGGCGCAGATACGCCGACCGGGCCATTGACATCATCCGGGCCGACCCCTATTTGCTGCTGGAGCAGGATCTGGGGGTACGGTTTGCCGACGCCGACCGTATCGCCGCCGCCTGCGGCATCGGAGCCTCTGACCTCATTCGCATTGAGGCCAGTGTGCTGTACACCTTACAGCACAATTTGGGCAACGGTCACTGTTTTCTGCCCCGGGAGGCGCTTTTGCCTGCGGCTCAGCGACTTTTACGACTTGAGGACCCCTCTCTGCTGGAGGAAGGGCTGGACGCCCTGCGGCTTCGGGGGCGTGTAACGCTGGAACCAGTCGCCAATGTGGAGGCGGTCTACCTCACCGAACTTTACGAAGAGGAGTGCTTCATCGCTGACACCATTCACGCCATGTGCCAGCACCAGCTCCGTCCCCCAGACCATCTGGAGAAGCTCATTGACCGAGTGGAACGGGATCAGCATCTGACTTATGCAGAAGAACAGCGAGAGGGCGTACGCATGGCTGCCTATCGGCAGGTCATGCTGCTCACCGGCGGTCCCGGCACCGGCAAAACCACCAGCCTGCGGGGGATTCTGGGTCTTTACGAACAGATGGGGCTGAAAACCCTGCTCTGCGCTCCCACGGGACGAGCCGCCAAGCGGCTGGGTGAGCTTTGCGGCACGGAAGCTTCTACCATCCACCGTCTGCTGGAGGCCGGATACGACTCCGAAAGCGGAAAGTTGGCTTTCCAACGAAATCAGGATGAGCCGCTGGAATGTCACGCTGTCATTGTGGATGAAACCTCCATGGTAGATGTTCCTCTGATGGCCGCCCTGCTCTCCGCCCTGCCCAACGGCTGCCGTCTGGTGCTGGTGGGCGACCCGGATCAGCTGCCCTCGGTAGGCCCCGGTCAGGTCTTTGACCATCTCATCCGCTCCACTATGGTGCCCAACACTAAGCTGACCGCCATCTTCCGTCAGGCGCAGCAATCGAAAATCGTCATGAATGCCCACTCCGTGAACCGGGGCATGGTGCCAAGTTTGAAAAACAACGGCGGCGACTTTTTCTTTCTCCGTCGCAAGGACGGACAAGCGGCGGTGGAAACCATTGTGGAGCTTTGCCGCACCCGACTCCCGGAGCGCATGGGAATTCCCGCCGATCAGATTCAGGTGCTGTCCCCCACACGCAAGTATCAGACCGGAACCGCCAATCTGAATCTGGCTTTGCAGGCGGCGCTCAATCCCCACCGGGACGGCTATCCGGAGCGCAAGCACGGCAGCGTCATCTTCCGTATTGGCGACCGTGTAATGCAGATCAAGAACAACTATGATGTGCTCTGGCGCACGGAGGACGGACTCAAGGGCGGCATGGGCGTCTTTAACGGCGATGTGGGCTTTATCACCGACATCACCCCGGAGGGCGACTGCGTCACCGTCAACTTTGACGGCCATGTGGTGGAATACACCCCAGATATGCTCAATGAACTGGAAATGGCCTACGCCATGACCGTGCATAAATCTCAGGGCAGCGAATACCGTGCCGTCATTCTGGCTGCCGTCAACGGCGCCCCCATGCTGCTGACCCGGGGGATGCTGTACACTGCCATCACCCGAGCCAGAGAACTGCTCATTATTGTGGGCGATGAGGATGTGGTGGTGCGGATGACCGAAAACGACAAGCAGACCAAGCGCTTCAGCGGCATTTGCAGCCGTCTGTGCGCCATGGGGCAGGCCTATCTCCCCTTTGACTGACCAAAAGCCGTCCAATGCTCTGCATTGAACGGCTTTTTCAGCTGTTTTTCAGTTGTTCACATTAGAATACTTGTATCAGAGCGGAATTTTGTTTACACTTTGCTGGAAAGGAGGTCGTGCTATGCGTATTTTAGTGGTTGAGGACGAGCGCCGTCTGGCGTCCACCATCCGGGACCTGCTGGAGGCCCACAACTACACAGCGGATGTGTGCTATGACGGGGAATCCGGTCTGGACAACGCCCTCAGCGGCATTTACGACCTGATGATTTTAGATGTGATGCTGCCCAAGCGGGACGGCTTTTCTGTGGTACAGGAGCTGCGCCGGGCACAAAGCACTCTGCCTGTGCTGATGCTCACCGCAAAGAGCGAGATTGCCGACCGGGTCCACGGACTGGATGCCGGTGCGGACTACTACCTCACCAAGCCCTTTGCCTCCGAGGAATTGCTGGCCTGTCTGCGAGCGCTGTCCCGAAAGAGCACCAAGGCATGGGACAACACCCTCACATTCGGCGATCTTCAGCTGGATCTGGGCAGCTGCGTGCTGAGCTGCGGCGAGCACTCGGTGCGGCTGAGTCGGAAGGAATTTGACCTCATGAGCTTCTTTATGACCAATCACAATCAGGTGGTCTCCAAGGACACCCTGCTGCTGAAGGTCTGGGGCTATGAGTCTGAGGCAGAGGACAACAATGTGGAGGTATACATCTCCTTCCTCCGCAAAAAACTCAAGCATCTGAAAAGCCGGGTCACGATTCAAACCCAGCGGATGGTAGGCTACTATTTACAGGAAGGAGCCGACAGCCAATGATTCAGAAGCTCCGGCGGAAATTTATTGCGGTAAATATGCTCTTTGTTTCCGTCATCCTGATTACCCTCTTTTCCGTGGTACTGCTCACCACCGGAAACAGCCTGCGCCGGGACAGCTATCTGGCACTGGAACACAGCCTGACCCTCTCCGGTAACTCGCTGGTGCTGCAGCCCCCGGAATTCCACACAGCCCCACAGCAGGCGCTGCCCGGCTCCGGGACGGTGGCACTCCCCTGTCTGATCGTTCAGGTCACCCAGAACAACTATGTTTATATCCTCACCAATCAGTTTTTCGACACCTCCGACGAGGAGGCGCTCCGTTCGGTTATTGCCGCTGCCCTTTCCGACAAGGCCTCCGGGGATTACCATGGGAACGGCTATCACCTGCGGTATCTCCGTGCCTCCGGTGTGTCCGGCACCCGAATTGCCTTTGTGGATCTCTCTCAGGAGCGCAGCACCATTCAGGCCCTCTCCCGGAACCTCTCGGTGATCGGTCTGGGCACTCTGGGTGTCTTTTTCCTGCTGAGTATTCTGCTCTCTCGCTGGGCGGTCCGCCCCGTGGAACAGAGCTGGAAACAGCAGCAGCAATTTGTGGCGGACGCTTCCCACGAGCTGAAAACGCCCCTGACGGTGATCTTGTCCAGCGTGGATATGCTGCAAGACTATCAAGATGCCGACGAGGAAAAGCGGCTGCGCTGGCAGGACAACATCCGCTACGCCTCCCGGCAGATGCAGACGCTGGTAGAGCAGCTTTTGCTGCTGGCCCGGAGCGACAACGCTTCCCAGCCCATGGAGCCGGTTCGGCTGAACCTGTCCGAACTGGTGGAGGAGCAGACGCTGGTCTTTGACCCCATTGCCTTCGAGCAGGGCAAGTCCATCGACACCGAACTGGCGGACGAAAGTCCTGTACAGGGCGACCCGGCACTGCTTCGCCGCATTGTGGACATTTATCTGGACAACGCCTGCAAATATGCCGACCCCGGCAGCGTCATTCAGGTATCGGTGGCGGAAAACGGCCGGCACATTCAGCTTGCAGTCCACACCAAAGGCACGCCCCTCACCAAAGAACAGCTGCACCGCATCTTTACCCGGTTCTACCGGGTGGATGACTCCCGTACACAGGAGGGCTACGGTCTGGGGCTTTCCATTGCCTCGGAGCTTGCCAACCTCCATCGGGGCAAGGTCTGGGCGGAAGCTGCTTTGGACGGAAACACCTTCTTCCTGTCCCTCCCCAAGGCCTGATTTGCGGTTTTCCCATCCATTCTGCGGCAAAGACTTGCATTTTCTATGATTTGGGGTACAATATAGAATGAATTTTTGATGGAATCGAGGTTTTTTATCATGACGAAGATCGATATTATTTCCGGCTTCCTTGGTGCCGGTAAAACCACTCTGATTAAAAAGCTGCTGGAGGAGTGCTTTAAGGGCGAAAAGCTGGTGCTCATTGAAAACGAGTTTGGCGAAATCGGCATCGACGGCGGCTTCCTGAAGGATTCCGGCATTCAGATCAACGAGATGAACTCCGGCTGCATCTGCTGCTCTCTGGTGGGTGACTTCAACCAGGCGCTCCATGATGTGGTGGAGCAGTATCAGCCGGACCGTGTCATCATCGAGCCTTCCGGCGTGGGCAAGCTCAGCGATGTGAGCCGTGCCGTGGGCAACGCCAGCAAGTCCACTCCCATGGAGCTGGGCAGCGCTGTGGCTGTGGTCAACGCTAAGAAGTGCAAGGTGTTTATGAAGAATTTCGGCGAGTTCTTCAACGACCAGATTGAGACCGCCGGCACCATTATCCTCTCCCGCACGCAGGACATCACCGATGCCAAGCTGCAGGAGGTCATGGAGCTGCTCCGTTCTCACAATCCGGACGCCACCATCATCACCACTCCCTGGGACGAGCTGTCCGGTGATGTGATCCTCTCCGCTATGGATCATCACTCTCTGGCCGAAGATCTCATTGCTCAGGCCAAGGCTGAGGCTGAGCACCACCATCACCACGATCATGACGAGTGCGACGATCCCGAGTGCTCCTGCCATGACCATCATCATCACGATCACGATCACGACCATGACCATGAGCACGAACATGAGCATGAGCATCATCACGACCACGAGCATGAGCATGATCATGAGCACCACCACCATCATGACGGCGAGTGCCATGATCCCAACTGCTCCTGCCACGATCATCACCATCATCACGGCCATCATGCCGACGAGGTGTTTGTGAGCTGGGGCACTGAGACGCCCAAGAAGTTCACCGAGGAGGAGATTCGCTCCGCTCTGGAGAAGCTGGATGAGGGCGAATACGGCGCCATTCTCCGTGCCAAGGGCATTGTCCCCGATGTCAACGGCGGCTGGATTCATTTTGACATGGTTCCCGGCGAGTTTGACATCCGTCACGGCAGCGCAGACTACACCGGCCGCCTGTGCGTCATCGGCTCCGGCCTGAAGGAGCATGACCTGCCCGGCGTGTTCGGTCTTTAAGTGAGGTAACCCATGGTGAAGAAAAAAGAAGTCCCGGTCTATATGATCAGCGGATTTTTGGATTCCGGAAAAACCAACTTTATCAGCCCCATGCTGGCCGGCGATGAATTCACCGCCGACGAGCGCACCCTGCTTCTGGTGACGGAAGAGGGCGAGGAGGAGTTCGACGAAGAGGCTATGCTGGCCCATGATGTTCGGATGCACGTCTTTGAGGACAAGTCCGACTTCACCCGGGAAGAGTGCCTGAAGCTGGACAACAAGTACCATCCCACCCAGATTGTCATTGAGTACAACGGTATGTGGCAGATGCCTGAGATTCAGGAGATCATGCCGCCCCACTGGGTGCTCTATCAGATCGTTACCACGGTGGACTGCACCACCTTCGACCTGTACTCCAAGAACATGGCTTCCCTGATGATGCAGCATATCAGCAACGCAGACATGGTCATTTTCAACCGCTGCACCGACGCTCTGGCGGAAACGCTCCGTGGCCGCAACATCAAGATGCTGAACCGCCGTGCTGAGATGTTCCTGGAATACACCGATGACCGCATGGAGGAATACGACGACGGTACGCCGCCCTTCGACCTCTCCAAGCCGGTGTTGGAGTTGAGTGACGACGATTTTGGTGTCTGGTATGTGGACATCATGGACAATCTGGACCGCTATCGCGGCAAGGTCGTGTCCTTCCTCGGTCAGGTGGCTCAGTCCGACAAGTTCCCCCGTGGCACCTGCGCCTGTGGCCGCTTTGCCATGGTCTGCTGTGCAGAGGACACCACTTTCTTGGGCCTGCTGCTCAAGGGGCCTGAAATCAAGGACCTCAAGACCAAGGATTGGATTCAGGTTACCGCTCGGGTGGACATTGAGAACATGAAGATCTATCAGGGCGACGGCCCGGTGCTCCATATTTTGGATGTCAAGCCCGCCGAGGCACCTCAGGACGAACTGGTCTACTTCTAACTGCATTTAATTCGATTGGAGAAGATTCGCTGAATCTTCTCCAATTTTTCGTCTATCATTGTTAAAATATCAAACAGGATTTTCTTTTTCCAATGCAATTTATAAATTTATTTGACTTTTCCATGGAATTGCGTTAGAGTATAAGTAATTGTGACTTTACAACGAACGGAGGCCAATCCATCTATGAAAAAGAAAGTTTCCAATGCGGTGGTCCGCCGTCTTCCTCGCTATTATGGACAGCTCAACGCCCTCTATCAGGTGGGCGTGGCCCGCATTTCCTCGTCCTCTCTGGGCAAGGTAATGAACCTGACCGCCAGCCAGATTCGGCAGGATTTGAGCTGCTTTGGTGAATTCGGACAGCAGGGCTATGGATATAATGTAGAAAGTCTCCGCAACGAGATTGCGGAAATTCTGGGTATGAATCTGGGCCACACCGCCATCGTTTTGGGTGCCGGTAACTTGGGTCGTGCCCTCATTCAGAACTTCCAGTTCGCCCAGCACGGCTTTGAGCTGATTGCTGCCTTTGACACGGACCGCACTCTGGTGGGCACCAGCATCGCCGGCGTTCCGGTCTACAACATCGACAAGCTGACCCAGTATCTGGAAAGCCAGCATGTGGATGTGGGCGTGCTCACCGTGCCCCAGAGCGCTGCCGTACCCACGGCCCAGCGGCTCATCGACGGCGGCGTCAAGGGTCTGTGGAACTTCACCAATGTGGAGCTTGGCATCCGAAACGAGGGTGTAGTGGTGGAAAATGTCCACTTTGCCGACTCGCTGCTGGCTCTGAGCTTCCTGATTTCCAACCCCGACAAAGATTCTTCTCGCTGATCCTGCACCCATTCCCTCCCCACGCATAATATGGGATTGAGGCCGCTTGACGGAGCTCAATCTTAATATTAGGAGGTATCCTTATGGGATGCGGTAACAATTGTTGGGGCGGTAACGGTTGCATGTGGATCATTCTGATCCTGATTCTGTTCTGCTGCTGCGGCGGCGGCTATGGCTGCGGTGGCTGTGGCGGCTGCGGCAACAACTGCGGCGGCTGCTAAACGCACA
>JAHHSJ010000003.1 GCA_020025295.1 Oscillospiraceae bacterium
CCACGGATCTCCAGTCCCCCGAAAGTGCCGAGCATCTTTGCAGCAAGTGTGACCACTATGCCGCCTGTTGGGAAAGTGCCGCCGACGCTCTCTGGAAGGAGCATAAAAAGTAAAACGAAATCTCGCAGCGTCCATCCCGGGCGCTGCGAGATTTTTTTGTTTCTTCCGAAAATACAGCAGAAGTACTTCGCTTTCCGGGCTGTTTGCGTTCCGGAATACCTTGCCCCCGGTATTGTTCAGCTGAGAGCGAACCCACTAACAAAAAATCGGCAGCATCCAAAAACGGATGCTGCCGAAAATTATTTTACGAACATCAGCTGATGTCTTGCTGTTATGTAAAAATTACAGATCCAGCAGGGACAGAGCTTCTTCGTCTGCAACCAGAGTGAAATCGGGATGCAGCTGCAGAATGGAAGCGGGTACCTTGGGGGTCACGGGGCCGGTGAGAGCTGCCTTAACAGCCTCTGCCTTGTTCTTGCCGTTAACGACCATCAGAACGCGCTTAGCCTGCATGATGCCCCAGATGCCCATGGTGTAAGCCTGCTTGGGAACATCGTCACGGGTGGCAAAGAAGCGGGCGTTAGCATCGATGGTGGAATCAGTCAGCTTTACGCAGTGAGTAGCGGGGAAGAAAGCCTCGTCAGGCTCATTGAAGCCGATGTGGCCGTTGGGGCCCATGCCCAGCAGCTGCAGGTCGGTGCCGCCGAGAGAAGCGATGAGCTTATCATATGCAGCGCACTCAGCCTCGGGGTCATTGGTAAGACCGCTGGGGATATTGCAGTTGTTCTGATCGATGTTCACATGATCGAACAGGTTGTTTCTCATAAAGTAAGCATAGCTCTGGTCATGATCCTTGCTCAGGCCCACATACTCGTCCAGATTGACGGTCTTGACCTTGGAGAAGTCCAGCTCGCCAGCCTCATACTTCTTGATCAGTTCCTTGTAGGTGCCGATGGGGCTGCTGCCGGTAGCCAGGCCCAGCACGCAGTCGGGCTTCAGGTTGATGACAGAAGCGATAATGTTGCCAGCCTTAACGCTGACATCCTCGTAGTTCTTTGCTCGAATTAATCTCATAATGGGAAAACTCCTTTCAAGATTGCATTTTCTTTGCATGGCTACCTTATTATAGCATCTTTTGTTTACCCTGTACACCCCTTCGTGGCTTTTTCGGCTATTATTCATAAAGATTTGATTATTTTTTCACAAATCTTTTCTGGCATTATTTTATATTTCTGTTTTGGCACTATATTTATTACCAGATATTGCTATAATAGGGGCGAAGAAAGATTAGGAGGTCCTTTTTATGGCAAAGAAAACCAAAATTCCCGCAATTGTGAGCGCCGTGGTTTTGATTCTCGGCATTGTTGCCACTGTTCTCACCCGCAGCGCCGCTCTCACCAAAGGTGCACCGTTTACCGATAAGCTTCTCTTTTCCTGCAGCCTGCTGCTGGTCATGCTGGGTGCCATTGCCCTTATCGCTGCTCTGCTTCCCGAGCATCGGAAAGTCAATGTAAAAACCCTCGCAACCGCTGCCATGTTTGCTGCACTCAGTTACATCGGCTTTGCGTATCTCCGCTTCGACATCCCTGTTGGCACCGAAAAGACCGCATTCCATCTGGGTAATGTGTTCTGCGTGCTGGGTGCTCTGTTTCTCGGCGGATTCTGGGGCGGTATGTCCAGTGCAATCGGCCTTACCATTGCAGACCTTACTTCTGCATATGTAACCTCCGCTCCCAAAACCTTTTTCCTGAAGCTTTGCATCGGCCTCATCGCCGGTCTGGTAGCCCACAAGGTTTTCCATCTGAACGAAGATCGTGAGCGCAAGATTCCCCTGCCCATTGCCACCATTATTTCCACCGCCGCCGGTATGGCTTTCAATGTAGTTGCCGATCCTCTGGTTGGTTACTTCTATAAGATGTACATTTTGGGTGTTCCTCAGGACATTGCCAATGCCTGGGCAAAGATGGGTGCCGTCACCACGAGTGTCAACGCCATCGTAGCCGTAGCCTTCGCCAGTATTCTCTATTTGGCTCTGCGACCGGCCCTCAAGCGTGCAAATCTGATGCCTTAACCGAAAAAGCCGCCTTCGGGCGGCTTTTTTCTTTTAGTACAAAAAAATTGATGGGGTTTTTAGTCGAAATTACCCTTGTAGTTTCCGGTATGATACAGTATAATACCATGACACATATAGAAAGATCCTAGGAGGTTTTCATGAAAAAACTTTTATCCGGGTTGCTGGCGCTTGTCTTGATATTTACACTGGCCGCCTGCAAGCCCAGCTCACAACCCATCGATACGCAAAACCAGTCCCCGGCTTCCTCAGAAGCAACTGCTGAGGCACCTACAGAAAAGCCCACAGAGGACTCTACCGAAGCTTCTGCTGAACCAACTACAGAAGTGCCCACTGAGGCACCCACAGAAGCTCCTACCGAAGAACCCACCGAGGCTCCTACGAAAGCCCCCACTGAGGCACCTACCGAAGCTCCTACAAAAGCGCCTACTGAGGCTCCCACCGAAGCACCTACCGAAGCACCTACTGAGGCGCCTACGGAAGCGCCCACAGGATCACGGCTGGATCCCAACGGTACCTACACCACCAAGGAGGATGTGGCGCTCTACATTCACCAGTACGGGCATCTTCCTTCCAATTTTATCACAAAGGCTGAGTCCCGGCGTCTTGGCGGTACCCCCTCAGGCAAATGTATCGGCGGCGATAGATTCCAAAACAGAGAGGGATTGCTCCCCAAAGCACCCGGACGCACCTACACGGAGTGCGACATTGACACGCTGTACACTACTGCACGCGGCAAAAAGCGCATCGTTTTTTCTAATGATGGTCTGATTTTTTACACGGGAGATCATTACAGAAGTTTTGAGCAACTTTACTGAGGAGAATAAGAAATGGGAGAAATCATTGTAAACTGCGAATCTATTACGGAGCCCCAGCAGCTCCATCGGGCTTTAGCGGAGGCGCTGAATTTCCCCGACTGGTACGGCATGAATCTGGACGCTCTTTATGACTGTCTGACCGACATTACAGGTGAAACCAATCTGGTTCTCGTAGATTGGGATATGCTTGGAGGCTGGTCCGAACATTTTGCCGATGTATTTCAGGATGCCGCTGCGGACAATCCCGATTTTACCGTGACAATGGAATAATAAAAAGGCTGCCTGTTCAGGCAGCCTTTTTCATTTACTTGGCTGGCAGGATCATGGAAATTCCCTGCTGCAAGGTTTCCTTGCTAATGGCTCCCATAGCTTTTGCCACCAGTTTACCCTCGGCATTAATAAAATAGGTGGTCGGCAGACTCGTGACGCCATAGACACGGGCGGCATCCTGTGCAGTATCGTAATACACCGGAAAATGGTAGCCCTGTTTCCGGATAAAGTCCTTAGCATTGTCCACCGTTTCCTGATAGCCGTCGGTCATGTTGATTATCAGGAATGTGACTTCGTCCCCCTGCTCCAGATATGCTTTGTCAAATTCCGGCATCTCATGTCGGCAGGGGCCGCACCAGCTGGCCCAGAAATTTACTACAATCGGCTTTCCGAAGAAATCGGAGAGCTTCACCATCTTTCCTGCGTCATCCATCATGGTAAAATCAGGAGCGGCGGTCAGCGGAGGCTGACTTTCCTGACTGCTTCCCTGCCCTGCCGGATTAGCAGGGGCTGTGGACAATACATCCATTTGATAACGGCTGCCCAGCAGGCGGTAAAGTACCGCAGCACCCACCATCACTACTGCCAAGGTCAAAACCGTAATGATCACTTTCTTGTTGTTTTTCATATTTTTCCTCCTTAGCTCAGGAAGTTCAGAAGCCATCCCATCCTTCCGGTGGCCATCAAGATTCCCACCAGCACCAGCAACCCGCCGCAAATCAGATTGATTGTCTCATAGTGGCTCTTGATCCAGTTAAATGTGCTTTTCAGCTGATCAATCAGCGCCGCAGAGAGGATAAACGGTATGCCTAGCCCCAAAGAATAGGCAAGCAGCATCGCCATTCCCTCCAGCACATGCCCCTGCTGAGAGGCCAGCATCAGTGCCGAGCCGAGGAATGCGCCCACGCAGGGGGTCCACCCCAGCGAAAATACCAGTCCGAACACCAACGACGAGAAAAATCCCGGTGTCCGCATACCCATCTGCCGCTGAACACCGTGGAACAGGTTCAGCTTAATGAGTCCCATAAAATTCAGTCCGAAGAAAATAACAATTACGCCGGAAATAATGTTGAAAGCCGTCTGGTATTCCTTGAGAAAACTTCCCAGCGTTCCCGCCAGCGCACCCATTGCCACAAAAATAATCGTAAATCCCAGAACGAACCCGGATGCACCTAGCACACTTTTCTTCAAAGTGCGTTCCCCGCCGCCTACAAAATAGGAAATATAAATGGGAATCATAGGCAGCAGACAGGGCGAAATGAAGGTTACGATTCCTTCTAAAAACGAAATAATATACTGCATAGGCATCTTCCTTTCTGTGTACGCCGCTGTGCATTCCCCCGCAGTCGGAATTTGCGGGACAGGATTTGGGGCACATTCGGAGCAGACCAAGGACCGGGGCCACCGCTTTCCCTCCCGGGGAAGCCTGAATAATGACATCTTTTCCAGTCTCACGGTTTATTTGGAGCAGATTCTAACATAGATCCCATGCCCTTTCTGTGATAAAATCACCAAAATGAGGATATGGAAAATATTACCGGTTTCGCCCCCATCGTTTTCCTCGGCTTGACTTCTTCACGGAAACTGTCGTAAAATAGGACAGAAAGAGGTGAAATGCGATGCTGAAAAACACGCTTGATTCCCTTAAGAGAATCAATTATCGTTTGTTCTTTGCACTTTTATTTCTGGGATTTTGCCCCACAGTCTATACCACTCTCCGAATCTTTTTTCTTGGTCAGCTTCCCGGTGACTGGGCTTATTCCATTGCCGGTCAGCTTTCGTGGGTGAATCTGTTATACGAGATCCTCAACGAAGCTATCATCCTGCCCCTGTTTTTCTTCGTAGGGCAAGTAGTCACAAACAAAGAGGAGCTTACCAACCGTGTCAAGACCGGACTGCTTATCAGCTTTGGCATTTACACGGTTTTCTCCCTGTTTATTCTTCTGTTTGCGGAGCCTTTGCTTCGCTTGATGGCCGCCGATCCCGGTATTATTCCCGCTTCTGCCGCCTATATTCGTATTGAAAGCATTGCCAACATTTTTTCCATTTTAAGTTCCTTTGCATTGGTTTCCCTCGTGACCCTCAACAAAGAAAAGTACATATATCTTTTGACGGTGGTTCGGCTGGTATTTTCCCTTCTGTCGGATACTTTTTTGGTATCCTCTCTTCCCGTTTCCCTAAAACTGGGTGTCAACGGCATCGGCTATTCCAACATTCTGGTAAATGCCATTTTATTTGCCATTTCTCTTGGATTGCTTGCAAGAGAAGGAATCCCGGTTTTCGGAAGGCAAGAGCTATCCTTCCGTTGGGCAAAAGATTTTGTAAAAATCGGTGGAATATCCGGTCTTGAATCCTTTGTCCGAAATATTGCCTATATGCTGATGATTTCCCGAATGGTGAATATAGTAAACGAGCAAGGGGTATACTGGGTTGCCAACAGCTTCATTTGGGGCTGGCTCCTGCTTCCTGTGACACAGCTGGCAGAGCTTATCAAGCAGGATGTCGCCACAGCGCCGGAAAATGTGCGCAGGAATGCGCCGGGATATTTCAGCATTACCGCCCTCATCTGCCTTATTTGGCTGGTCACTATTCCTTTCTGGAAACCGTTTATGCGCAATATTCTATGTTATGATGATATAGACAAACTCTTCCGGCTGGTTCTGATTCTTCTGGGATTTTATGCGCTCTACGCCTTCCAAAATGTATTTGATGCCACCTTCTACGGACTTGGAAAAACCAGCTATATGCTGTTTGAATCCGTAGTAACCAACACAATTTATTACGGCGGCGCTTTCCTGCTCTATTGCGCCGGAATCTGGTCCCCTACTCTGATTGGCATTGCTCTGCTCTTTGGCATGGGAATTGCTTTTGACAGTATTGTTTCCCTTGGCGCTTATATTTACTTACTGCGTCACAAATAAAATAGCGGTGCAAAATTCCCCCTAAAGCAGATCTTAGCCATTGGTCTTGCTTTAGGGGGATTGGATTTACAGGAGATATACAGCGCTATTCCGCATCTGTGTTTTTAGCGTTTCCGCAAAAACAGTTGACAATAGTCCGCATATGGACTATAATATATTTAGTCTGTATATGGACTAAATATAATAATTACGGAAACAACCGCTGGCGGCAGCTGTTGTTTGGGATAATCAAAAGGAGGAACCTTCTATGGTGGAAATGATTTATCATGTTGGCCTGACGGTGTCTGATTTGGATCGCTCTGTGGCGTTTTACCGGGATATTCTGGGGCTGCGGTATTGGGGAGAAATTCTGATGGAGGGGAAAGAAACGGAAAATATGTTCCGGAAAGCAGGCTGCAAGGCACGGGTTGCCTACTTAAACGGAAGCGACAATTTGAATATGCCGCCGGTAGAACTGATTCAGTTTGTAGGGACGGACATTGCAAAAGCTCCGTCCGATCTCTTCCAAACTTCCATTTCCGAGCTGTGCTTCTATTCTGAAGATGCGGACAAAGCATATCAGCATCTGCTGGCACATGGTGTAGAATGTCTTTCTGAGCCTCAGATGTTTGATTTCAGCGCAGATGGATTTGGCCGGAGCAAAGCATTCTATTTTAAGGACCCGGACGGCATCATTCTGGAAATCATGGAGCCTCTCAAAGCGTAAAAAAGGGGGCATCTGTATATCCTCCCCTGCCTTGATTTAAGTTTTTTCTATGCTATAATAGGGAAAACATCGAAACGAGGGAAGTACCATGAAAAGATACGAAGGACGCCCCGCAGACTGCACCGGTCGCTTAGAGAAAGAAATCCGCACATATGACTTTCTGGACAGGCTGGGCATCTCCTACCAGCGGATTGACCACGAAGTAACCAGCACCATGGAAGCCTGCGCTGAGATTGACAAGACTCTTGAGGCACCCACCTGCAAGAATCTTCTCCTCTGCAATCGCCAGAGTACGGATTTTTATCTTCTGCTGATTCCCGGAGATAAGGTTTTCAAAACCTCTGTTCTCTCCAAGCAAATCGGCTCTTCCAGATTGTCTTTTGCATCCGGAGAATATATGGAGCAGTTTCTAGATATCACCCCCGGCTCTCTGAGCATTCTGGGGCTTATGAACGACCACGACCACCGTGTTCGGCTTCTGATTGACCGTGAGGTGCTGGACGAGGAGTACCTCGGCTGTCACCCCTGCATCAACACCACGACTCTGCGGCTGCGTGTAGCCGATCTCGTGGAGAAAATCATCCCGGCAATGGAGCACGAACCTACATTGGTGGAGCTTCCCCGACAGGAGCAGTAATCCGGCACCGGGATATCTGTCAAACCGAATCATTTACGGCATCAAAAATGCGGCAGGGAGTTTCCCTGCCGCATTTTTCAGATCAGCGGTGCTGCCTTTTCGATTTCCTCCGGGGTGTGGGTGGAAATATAATTGATAAATCCCTGCACCACATTCCGGTCGGCATCTCCCTCCAGCGGGAAGATCCTCGTAAGATCGTCGGGATCGTACCGGCAGGCGGAAAGAGATATTGGGGCATCCGTGCCCAGCTCATCCGGTGTGTAAAGCATATAGTTTGCATTGGTCTCCTGAGAATAGAAGGTGAACAGCACCTGCATAGTCACATCCCCTTCAGGGGTGTGCATGATAAAAGTCATTTCTCTTTCGTCACTCATTTGATAAACTCCTTATTTTTCTCGTATGCGGCAACAACCGCTTCCATCATTGCGCTCTCCATGCCGCCGTTTTTCAGCGCTCGAACTCCCTGAATGGTTGTGCCGCCGGGAGAACAAACAGCATCCTTCAGCTGACCAGGATGGAGTCCGGTCTGCCGCAAAAGCTCTGCGGTGCCGGCCATGGTTTCCACGGCATAGGTCAGCGCCTTGTCCCGAGGCAGTCCGCAGGCCACGCCGCCGTCTGCCAGCGCTTCCGCCACCAGACAGAGGAACGCAGGGCCGCATCCCGCCACCACACTGCCTGCATCAATCAAATGCTCCGGCAGACGGTCAAAGGCACCGGCACCTGCCATGAGATCCAGAAACTCATCCAGATCCTCCTGCCGGACAAAGCTGTTGGCTTCGTAAAGGGTCATTCCCCTGCCCACGCTGGAAGGTGTATTGGGCATGATCCGGATCACGGGGTACGCTGCATCCACCAGATTTCCGATGTGCTCCATGGTCAGCCCTGCCGCCATAGACACCAAAACCGCATCTCTTCGCTCTGCCAGCAAAGGTTTCAGCTGAGAGACAACCGCATCCATATACTGCGGCTTCACGCCCAGCATGATGAATTTTGCTTTCCTTGCAATAGTTTCATTGTCAGAAGCCACTACCCCATGCTCCGCCGCAAATTTTTCTGCGTGCTCGGGGTGGAGACTGGAAACCAGAATTTCATCACCGGGAACTTTTTTGACCGCTGCCGTTGCCAAAGCGCCGCCCATATTTCCGATTCCGATAAAGCCGAATTTCGACATATAGATTCCTCCGAATTTTTTCTTCTATCATAGCAATCTTCTTGAGAAATTGCAATCCGCTTGTGCAAATCTCCCGGCAACGCACAGTCTCAAGCCTGTCAGCCACTCCCCCTGTACATGAAATATTCACAAATAATCTATATCTGGTTTATGAATTTTCACCAAACCCGAGTATAATATAAAAATAGTTCAGATATAGACTATCTATTATTGAAGTTGCAAGGAGACATGGAGGATGAATATTTCCACTCTGCTTTCATTTACAACCAAAATTGAAGGGGCATACGAAGTCATGCGCCAGCCGCTTCTCAACGAGTTTGAGATGTCAAAAACATCTTTTGATATTTTGATGTTTTTGTCCAATAATCCGGACCGCTACACCGCAAAAGAAATCAGCACCACAAGAAACATCAAGGCAAATGTTGTTTCTCTGCATGTGGAAAAGCTGGTAAATGACGGTTATCTCCAGCGCCAGAGCGTAGAGGGAGATCGGCGAAAAGTCCGTCTTGTTTATACAGAGAAGGCTCAGCCCATTATCGAAAAGGGTCGTGAACTGCAGCGCAATTTCTGTATTTCCATGATGGAAGGACTGACGGAGGAGGATCTGGCGAGCTTTAAGCACTGTTTCCAGGTCATTGCGGAAAATGCAGATCTGCTTCATGGCAGAAAGATGCCGTAAAATAAGGGAGGAATTTATATATGCTGAAACTGCTGAAAAGAATGCGTCTCAGAGAGATCATCATGTGCCTGATTTGTGCAGTGCTTCTTCTGGGACAGATTTATTTTGATTTAAAGCTGCCGGATTTCATGAGTGAACTGACGGTTTTAATTCAGACGCCCGGGAGCCAGATAACCGATGTTTGGCTTACCGGCGGAAAAATGCTTCTGTGCACACTGGTAAGTGCTGTGCTGTGTATTGCCTGCGGTTATCTGGCCGCAAAGGCCGCTTCCGGCTTCACTTACGGAGTGCGCAGTGACCTCTTTACCCATGTATCGGCTCTCGGTCAGCAGGAAATGCTTGGCTTCTCTGTGCCCAGTCTCATTACCCGTACAACCAACGACATTACGCAGGTCCAGATGGTCATTGCCATGGGTCTGCAGGCACTCATCAAATCCCCTGTTATGGCAGTCTGGGCGGTTTTCAAAATTCTGGGCAAGAGCTGGGAACTGTCTGCCATCACCGCAGGCTTTGTGGTTGCCATCTGTCTTTCCGTTACCCTGATTATTGCATCTGTCGTCCCCCGTTTCCGTATAGTACAGCGGCTGACCGATAAGCTCAACCGAATTGCACGGGAGAACCTGACAGGCATCAATGTGGTACACGCCTTTAACGCCGAGGACTACCAGAACGAAAAATTTGACCAGACCAACATCAAAATGAAAGCCACGCAGTTAAAGAACCAGCGCACTTTTGCAGGCTTGCAGCCGATTATGGGTCTTGGTATGAACGGTCTGTCTCTTTGCATCTTCTGGGTGGGCGCAGCGCTGCTAAGCGCCATGCCTGCGGCAAATGCAGCAGGAAGACTTACCATGTTCAGCGACATCATGGTATTCAGCACCTATGCTACCTATGTCGTTATGTCCTTTATGATGCTTGTTATGATCTTCATGCTTCTGCCGCCGGCAGAGGTTTCCGCAGAGCGAATCAATCAGGTACTGAACACGAAGCCCGCCATTCAGGAAGGTACCAAGGAGCAGGGACTCGAGACCGGTACTGTGGAATTCAGAAATGTGACTTTCCGCTATCCCGGTGCAGCCGATGACGATCTCTCAGATGTGAGCTTCAAGGTAAACAAAGGAGAAACGCTGGCAATCATCGGTGCCACCGGCAGCGGCAAGACAACTCTCGTCAGCCTTATCGCCCGTTTTTACGATGCGACTCAGGGCGAAGTGCTGGTGGACGGAGTCAATGTAAAGGACTACACCTTTGATGCCCTTTATAATAAGCTGGGCTATGTGACCCAGAAAGCAGTCATGTTCTCCGGCTCTGTTGCGGAAAATGTAGCTTTTGGTGAGAGTCTGACCGAAACTACAGCGGAAGATATAGAAAAGGCAATTTCTCTGGCTCAGGCCTCCGAATTTGTAGGAAAGATGGAAGGCGGCACCGCTCACAGAATCGCTCAGGGCGGCCGGAATGTGTCCGGCGGTCAGAAGCAGCGTCTTTCCATTGCCCGTGCTCTGGCAAGAAAGCCGGAAATTCTCGTGTTTGATGACTCCTTCTCTGCCCTTGACTACCGAACCGATGCCGTGCTCCGTGCAGGTCTTACGAAGGAGCTTTCCGATACCACCAAGGTAATCGTTGCCCAGCGAATCAGCACCATTCGTCATGCAGATCAGATTCTTGTGATGGATGAGGGCAGAGTGGTCGGTGACGGTACCCATGAAGAACTGATAAAGAATTGCCCCGTATACCGTGAGATTGCCAAGTCCCAGCTTTCCGAAGCGGAACTGGCTCAGTAAAGGAAGTGGTGCTTATGAAGAAAAAAAATATGTTTTCCTCCCTCGGGAAGGTCTTTAAGTACATGAAAAGCAAGGTACCTATGATTGTCTTTGCCATGATTTTAGCAATCTGCGGTGCAACCCTGACCATTGTGGGACCCGGAAAAATCGGTGAAATCACAAATCTGATGGAGGCCGGACTCTACGGAAACATGGATCTTGCCGCCATTGCAAGAATCGGAATTTTCCTTGCGGTCATCTACACCGCAAGTGCACTTTTTACATTCACCCAGCACTTTATCATGGCTACAATCACGCTGGATACCTCCAAGAAAATGCGTGGAGATCTTGTGGAGAAAATCAACCGTGTTCCCATGAGCTATTTTAACCGCACCTCTCAGGGCGATGTGCTCAGCCGGATTACAAACGATGTTCATACCCTCCAGCAGGGTCTTTCCAACAGTATGCCCAACATCATCAGCGCCGGCGCTCAGTTTTTAGGATGCCTCGTTATGATGTTTGTAACTGAGTGGCGTCTGGCAATCTGCGTGCTGACAGTTACCTTCCTTGGTATGATGATGCTGATGCTGGTAATGAGCCGCTCTCAGAAATACTTTATTGCACGGCAGGAAAACCTCGGTGCCTTAAACGGCTTTGTTGAGGAAATGTACTCCGGCCATGAGGTTCTGAGGATTTCAAGAGCCGGCAAGAAAGTTAACAGCCGTTTCGCTCAGCTGAATGAAGCCGTTTACGATTCCAACTGGAAATCCCAGTTTCTCTCCGGCATTATGCAGCCCATGATGACCGTTATGGGCAACATCGGCTATGCGGTGGTCTGCGTGGTAGGTGCAACGCTTACCATGAACGGCACCATTCCCTTTGGTGTCATTATCTCCTTCGTCCTGTATGTACGCCTGTTTACGGCTCCCCTGACCCAAATTGCACAGGGTATGACCAATCTGCAAACGGCCTCCGCCTCTGCAAATCGTATTTTTGAACTGCTGGAAAGCGAAGAGTTGTCTGACGAGAGCCACAAGCAGGCAAAAGTTGAGACGGTAAAAGGCGCTGTTTCCTTTGACCATGTCCATTTCAGCTATCCCGACACACCGGATAAAGTCATCATTAAGGACTTTTCCGCTCATATTCATCCGGGTCAAAAAGTAGCCATTGTCGGCCCCACCGGTGCCGGTAAGACAACCATGGTCAATCTGCTGATGCGTTTCTTTGAAATCAACAGCGGCTCCATTTCCATTGACGGTGTCCCCACCTCTCAGCTGAAACGGGAGAATATCCATGAGCTGTTCAGCATGGTTTTGCAGGATACCTGGCTCTTCGAGGGAACGGTTCGGGAAAACCTTGTGTACAACATGAAGAACATTTCCGATGCGGATCTGGAAAGAGTGTGCAAGGCCTGCGGCCTGTCCCACTTTGTCCACTCGCTGCCCAACGGTTTTGATACGGAGCTATCCGACAGCACTACCATTTCCGCCGGTCAGAAACAGCTGCTGACCATTGCCCGTGCCATGCTGCAAAACAGCCCCATGCTGATTCTGGACGAGGCCACTTCTTCTGTGGATACCCGTACCGAAGTAATTATCCAGCGGGCTATGGATGCACTTACCAAAGGCCGGACCAGTTTTGTGATCGCTCACCGCCTCTCCACCATTAAAAATGCAGATATGATTCTTGTAATGAAAGACGGCGATGTAATCGAAAGCGGCAACCATGAAACGCTGATGGAAAAAGGCGGATTCTATTGCGATCTATATAACAGTCAATTTGAAAAAGCGGTGTAAGGAGGTATTCGGATGAATGTACGCTATATTACCATAGAACGGGAATTTGGCAGCGGTGGAACGCAAATTGCCTCGGAAGCTGCAAAAAAGTGCGGCATTGCCAGCTATGGCAGAGAGATCATGGAGACCGTTGCAAAAGAGCAGAATGTGTCTGTTAAAACTCTGGAAGAATATGAGGAAAGTGTATCCGGAAGTTTCCTGTATTCCTTGTTTGTTATGACACAGTCTCAGACCGGAGATCCTGACCTTTTGTCTCCGGAAGCGAAGCTCTATGTTGCAGAAACCCGTGTCATCAAGCATCTGGCCCAGCAAGGCCCCGGTATTTTTGTAGGCCACTGCGCATCGGAGGCGCTCAAGGATCAGGATGGCGTTCTGCGTGTCTTTATTCGTGCAAGCGAAGAAGAGAAAGAAAAACGCGCCATTCAGGATTACGGCATTCCTGAAAATCAGGTGGCAGCAGTCTGCCGCAAATTCAATCGCAAGCGTGCAAATTACTATTCCTTCTGCACCAGGAAAAAGTGGAACGACCTCAGCAATTACGATATCGTTCTGGATAGCTCCAGACTTGGAATCGACAGCTGTGCGGCAGTACTTTCTGCGCTGTATACGGGATAATAAAAAACAGCCTACTCAAGAATTAACAGCACCCGGATTTTACACCGGGTGCTGTTCCTTTTATTTTTGCAGATATGTATTTATCGGGCATTCAATCATTTCTGATTTTTCCGAATTACCCGCAAAACGGACTCCAGAACACCGTAGCTGACGCCGGCCACAGGCCAGACAATCCAGCTGTGATCCCATGCGCCGGTAATGAAACTGTAAGCCAGATACACCGCAGTAACCACGCCCCAGTAAATACCGGCAACGGTACTGTTGCGGCGTTCTTCCCGCTTCCGCTCTCGGGTGTAGTCCTCTTCCTCCAAAAGCAGCTGGAAGGTTCCCCAGACTACACAAGTGCGAACGATACACAGGACGCCAATTCCTACCATGAGCAGCAGAGCCGCAACAGCCATTGTCATGGCCCACTCATTTTTCTCTCCCAGCAAGGTTATCACAGTGAACAGGGGTGTGGGGCACAGCACGCACAGTATAACGCCGCTGATGAGCAGCTGAGTGTGCCGGGCAGCATAGCGGCTCTGTCTCTCCCGAACCATACCGTCCACGCCATAAGCCGTCTCCACAGGCTCCTTCTCCAGAAATTCATAAGCATGGAGCTTCAAGCCGCTCTGGATAAACATACCGATGGCCGGTGCCAGTATCAGAAACAACAGCAGGCAGCCAAGCCCTGCCGCAAATTCTTCACTGACTGCCAGCTTTCCTGCCTCCTGTGCGCCGGCCAGGAGAATCAGGGGAATTGCGCAGCATATACACAGCAGAACGCCCAGAGCAATCCGGCCGCTGGCCGCATCCCGCAGGTGGATGAATTCCACTGCCTGCTCCATGCTGACACGGCGGATCTGGCTGCCGTCTTCCGGTTCCGTTTCCGGTGTACATTCTGGCTGCTCCTGATCGTCCTTAATTAAGTAATCCGTGGTCACGCCAAACAGCTGGGCCAGCTTCAGCATCCGCCCCAAATCCGGCATAGACAAGGCTCCCTCCCATTTGGAAATGGTCTGGCGGCTCACATCCAGCTTCTCTGCCAGTTCCTCCTGAGACCATCCGTTTTTCTTTCGCAAGTCAATGAGTTTATCTGCAAAGATCATAACACTCTCTCCTCCCGCCCACATATGCGGGCTGTTTTCTGTCCACAGTATACCTGATTTTCCGGTGGATGTATAGCAACATAAGGTGACAATTTCATTTCTGCGTGTTTACATTTGCCCGATTTTCCGCAACGCAGGCAAAATTGCTCCGTTACAAAGCTGTTTTTCTCGAAATTCGGAGGGCACTCCCCTTTTTGCAGATGGCTGCACCGGGCACCCGCTTTTCCATCCGATGCACTGAGCTCCCGCATCATGGAGCTTCTTTTATTTGACTTCTTAGCCGCATATGCTAAAATGAAAGGTACCTATATTCACCTGATGCCGGGGTGAATTTTTAAGTCTGTTTTGAGAAAGAAGTGTGTTTGGCATGAAATTTGTGTTCATCAACGGAATCGTTCTGGATGGATCTGCGGACATGGTTCCGCAAAAAGGTCTTGCTGTATTTGTGAGCGGTGAGAACATTGAAAAAATCGTCCCGCAGGAGGGAACCTCCTTTGCCGGTTACGAAATAATCGATCTCAAAGGAAAATATCTCATGCCCGGCCTCATTAACCTGCATGTGCATCTGCCTTCCAGCGGAAAGCCAAAAAAGAAAGAGAGCGATCCTGCGAAGCTGGTAAAGTTCATGACAAGCACTGCCCTTACCCGCCGGATTCTCTATAAGATTTGCGCTTCCATGGCACGGACGCAGCTCATGAGCGGTGTTACCACACTTCGTGCTGTGGGCGGTGTACTGGATGTGGATGCCAGAATTCGGGATGACATTCTGGCTGGCAAGCTGCAAGGCCCCCGGATTCTCTCCTCCAATACCGCAATCTCCGTGCCCGGCGGTCATATGGCGGGTTCTGTTGCTTATGCGGCAAGAAGCACAGAAGAGGCTGTAAAGCTGGTTGACCAGATTGCCAGTGAAAAAGCAGATCTCATCAAGCTGATGATCACCGGCGGTGTTTTGGATGCCAAGGCAAAGGGAGAACCCGGTGTACTGAAAATGCCGCCTGAAATGGTCAGAGCGGCCTGCGACGAGGCCCATAAACATGGTCTGAAAGTCGCTGCCCATACAGAGAGTCCCGAAGGCGTCCGGGTGGCATTGGAGAACGGCGTAGATTCCATCGAGCATGGTGCAAAGCCGGATGCAGAAATCATTCGTCTTTTCAAAGAAAAGGGTGCCTGCAATGTTGTGACTCTTTCCCCCGCCCTCCCCTATGCCCTTTTTGACCGTGCAGTCAGCGGTGCATCCGAGATGGCTCAGTTTAACGGCAATGTAGTATTTGAGGGCATCATCTCCTGTGCAAAGGAGTGTCTGGCAAATGACATTCCCGTAGGTCTTGGCACCGATACCGGCTGCCCGTACATCACCCATTACGATATGTGGAGAGAGGTAAACTATTTCCACAAGTACTGCGGCGTCTCCAACGCCTTTGCCCTTTACACCGCCACAAAGCGCAATGCTGAGCTGGTGGGTCTGGGCAGCAAAACAGGCACCGTAGAGGCCGGCAAGGCAGCCGATCTGATCGTCACCGCCGAAAATCCGCTGGATGATCTGAAGGCTCTGCGGAATGTATCCATGGTCATGGCAAGAGGCAGCCTCATTGCCAATCCGCATGTCAAAAAGATGGCAAATGTGGAAACTGAGCTGAATAAATTCCTGTAACGCTTGTTTCTTTTCCGGAAATTATAAAAGACAGACATACGAAGCATGATAAGATCCCCCTAAAATAGCTGTGGATACTTCCATAGTCTACTTCAGGGGGATTTTATCATTTATTTTTTATACGAAAACATGGAGCGGCATATTGCCTGCTCCTTGCGGGGGCTTTAGGAATTACTTAACCTGCAAGGCGTGCGCCAAGCGCACGACATTCTGCTTCTTCTGCCTCGCCCGGCAGCTCCTGACAGATATAAGTTTCGCTAACGGCACAGGGGGCACTCTCTTCCCAGCTGCGCATCCACTCACCGTCTCCCCAGCCGTAGGAGCCAAACAATGCGACACGCTTACCGGACAGCTTGCCGCTGACTTCTTCCCACATGGGCAGGAATTCAGAATCTTCCAATTCTTCTGCGCCCATAGCGGGGCATCCGAATGCGAATGCATCAAACTCGGCTACATTGGACGAATTAAATTCGCTGGCGTTGAAAAGTTCCACCTCCGAATTTTCCTGTTTTACACCTTCGGCAATTGCATTTGCCATTGCCTCAGTATTGCCTGTGCCGCTCCAATAAACTACTGCAACTTTCATATTTCAAGATCCTTTCCTTTTCATTTTATCCGGCTACTGTGAGCCGTTGGATATCCGCCCCACAGCCGATTTGCCGGCGGTAAAGAACGGTACATCTTTTAAATTGCTTAAATTTGCGCTGTGCCTCAGGAATATTCGTATAAGCTTTCCAGCATCCAGTACACGGGCAGTTCTTTCCCTTGTTTTGTATGAATGCACGAATATCCGCAAGGGGGTAATCGAGGAAAATCCCAATTTCATGGGGAAAACCATCGCAGGATAAACGGTCTTCCAAATGATCAAGGCAACTGCTGATTGTGAATTCGGTATAGCCGTATTCTGTGAGGAAGCGCCTGACCTGACTGTCTTTAATAATCTTTTCGAGGCTGCGTTCCCTGTACAAATAGACCAGACTGGGGCCTTTTCCATTTTTATAAAGCAGATGCGCACGAACACCCTTTGTTCGGATGGAATGATCCAGCATTCTGACAGCTTCTTCAAGCTCCTCTCTCGTGCCGTGCTGCGGGAAAATGCTTCCGGCTTTCAATCCTGCGAGAGTTGGAGCACAGTTTTGAACAATCAAATCGGTTGACATTTTTCGTCCCCCTTTTATTGCTTTTAGTTAGCAATTGCTAACTGCTCAGTAAAATGTAAAGCTCCTTCTATCGGAGCCTTCATTAGTTAGCCATTGCTAACTTCTGCAGAAAGAATACCATATCCCCTCTCTGTTGTCAAGATATTTTTAATCCGAAATGGTTCCTATTTTTCCGGACTCACAAGAATCCGGATATAGTCGGAGCAAGCGAATCGCTCGACGAGCCTGAGTACGGTATTCCCACACTCAGGCTCGTTTATATGTTATCGCAGGGTTTCCCTTCTGCCCTTTTGGCGGACAACTGCAATGGAAAATTGTTTATTCCGTACGCAAGGCCTCCACGGGGTCGCTCTTGGATGCATTATGGGAAGGAATGATGCCGCCAATCGTTGTAAGAACAACACTGATCAAAATCAAACCGATTGCATATTTTGCAGGCAAAATGCCCGTATATCCTGAATTCCCGTATATCTGTGAAGCAGCTGGTTCATGGGAAGCAGAAACAGATACCCCAGAACGACACCCATACTGCCGGAAAGCAAGCCTGTAATGAAGGTCTCTGCATTAAAAATCTGAGAGATATTATGCTTTGAGGCACCCATTGCACGCAGAATTCCGATTTCCTTCCTCCGCTCCAGTACACTGATATAAGTAATAACTCCAATCATAATGGAAGAAACCAGCAGAGAAACCGCCACCGTAGCCACCAGAGCGCTGGTAATGATCGTAATAATCCGTGTGACCGTGCTCATAACCGTTCCCAATGTATCTGTATAGGAAACGGTATGATTTTGCTCATTCATAATTTCCTTTCCCTGATTATAGCGGTCCAGAACTGCAATCACTGCAGCTTTGCAGATAAGGAATGGAAGGAATTCCCTGATCTGCCAGATAAGCATTCAGGCTCTCGGTAATCTGATTGGACAGTTCTCTGATTTTCTCGTTCAGAATCTCTTCTGTCAGATTTTCAGAATCCAGACCTTCTTCCCACTGGCGCACAATGGTACGAAAAACATCCGAAGAAAAATAAGTTTCCAGACAGTGTGCCAGATTTTCCATATTGAGATATCCATTTTTCAGTTTCCACTTTATTTCCATGGGTTTTGTTGGAATTTCAGGCAAATGCGGCTTCTTGTCTATTGAGGAAATGAGCAATTTGGAGTATTCTCATGGTATGCGTAAAAAATATGTCGATATTGGCGGATACTAAAAATGTAAAGTCGGGTGCAGCAGATGCAGATGAAAGCCATTCCGCCGATGCATCCGATGCTTTCATAAATGAAAAATTTTTTCTGGCAAGGTGCTGATTATAGTTTTTTCTGTTCATACAGTGCTATAATATGTAGAAGTGTGTCGAAACTGCTTTTGATACTCTGTCACAACGGCTTCGCCAATGGAACAGGAACCGAGAAGTTTCTGTGTAAAAACCGAAAGAGAAAGGAAGTATGCAGCATGAATATGTTTTTGATTTTAGCTTTTTTGTTTTTTATTGGCTCAGTATCCGGATGGGTTCTGGAGCTGCTGTACAGAAATCTGACATCACATCACGAAAAATGGATTAACCCCGGATTCTGCACAGGCCCCTATGTTCCTCTGTATGGCTTCGGGCTCTGCATTTTATATTTACTTGCTTCGCTCGAAAGAATGGAACTGATTGCCAATCCGCTTTGGAATAAGGTTCTTGTGCTTTTGGCGATGGCGGCCAGCATGACCTTAATCGAATATATTGCAGGCATCTGCTGTCTCAAAATATGGAAAGTGCGTCTGTGGGATTATTCCAATCTCTGGGGAAATATTCAGGGAATTATCTGTCCCATCTTTTCTCTGGCATGGGCCGCAATCGGTGCTTTCTATGATTTTCTGATCCATCCCTATATTCTGGGTGCGCTGCAATGGCTGTCTCAGAATCTGGCCTTTTCTTTTATCATCGGTATGTTCTTCGGCGTATTTTTGATTGATGTTTGCCATTCCGCCCATCTTGTCGGAAAAATGAAGAAATTTGCCGAAGAAAATCAGGTCGTTGTAAAATACGAAAATATCAAGCACCATATTCTGGAAATTCATCAGCAGAGATCCACAAAATCCAGTTTCTTCTTTCCTTTCCGGTCTGAACATCCGCTGACCGACACCTTAAAGGAAATGAAAGAAAACTTAGAGCGCCGCAGAAATAATCAGAAATCATAAGGTTGTTTTCTGAAAATCGGCGGCAGATAAGCTTCCTGCGCATACATCCCATTTATAGATTAGACCGTATTCTTGAAACCTCTTTCTTCCATGGGATTCCATAAGAAAGAGGTTTCTTCTCTTGCAGGAGCATTCAATGATAAACAGCAATGAAACAAAGGAGATACATATGAGCAGTTCTTTTGAAAATGAATTCTACGGTGGCATTGATGTAGGCTCTACCACTGTCAAACTTGTGATTCTGGACCAGAATAATCAGATGGTCTATGGCGATTACCGTCGGCACCATGCGCACACGCAGGAGGTGCTGAAAGAGCTGCTCTGTGACGCTCAGAATCAGCTGGGTAAATTTCAGCTGAAAGCCAATATCACCGGATCGGGTTCCATCAATTTAGGAAAAGCATTGAAAATTCCCTTTCAGCAGGAAGTAGTAGCCGTTGCATCTGCCCTGCGCTTCACTGCGCCGCAGACCGATGTGGCCATTGAGCTGGGCGGCGAAGATGCTAAAATCATCTACTTCCGAGACGGTCTGGACGAGCGAATGAACGGCGTATGTGCCGGCGGCACCGGATCTTTTATCGACCAGATGGCAGATCTTCTGCAAACCGATGCGGCGGGACTCAATACAGCCGCTGAAAATTATCAGCAGATATACCCCATTGCCGCAAGATGCGGTGTGTTTGCCAAGACGGATATTCAGCCGCTGGTCAATGAGGGAGCCACCAAGGCAGATCTGGCTGTCTCCATTTTTCAGGCGGTGGTTAATCAGACTATTTCGGGTCTGGCCTGCGGAAAGCCTATCCGTGGCTGCGTTGCCTTTCTGGGCGGACCGCTTCATTTTCTGCCGGAACTCAAAAAAGCCTTTATTCGTACACTGCACCTGACACCGGAGAACATCGTGGACCCGGAGAATTCCCACCTGTTTGCAGCCCTCGGCGCTGCCCTGGAGGCAAAGAATGCAGAAGCATTTTCTTCCGAGGAACTGATCACAAAACTGGAAGCGGGCGTTAAAATCTGCTATGAAATGCCGCGTCTGGAGCCGCTTTTCCAAGATCAGGCGGATTATGACGCTTTCCGTCAGCGCCACAGTCAGGATGTTGTGGAGAAGGCAGATATTGCTTCTTATCAGGGCAATTGCTATCTTGGCATTGATGCCGGCTCTACTACCACCAAACTGGTTTTAATCGGTGAAAACGGTAAGCTGCTGTTTTCCTACTATGCCGGAAATCATGCTGATCCGATTAAAACAGCCATGGATGCAGTTCGGCAGCTGAAAAATGCTCTGCCGGACACTGCCCATATTGCAAGAGCCTGCTCCACCGGCTACGGTGAATCCCTGCTGAAATCAGCCTTTTCTCTGGATGAGGGTGTGGTGGAAACCATTGCCCACTGCACGGCGGCTTCCTTTTTCGATCAGGATGTGGACTGCGTTCTGGACATCGGCGGGCAGGATATGAAGTGCATCAAGCTGAAAAACGGGACTGTGGACACGATCCTGCTGAACGAAGCCTGTTCTTCCGGCTGCGGATCCTTCATTGAAAACTTCGCAGCTTCCCTTGGCTATACCGCAGAAGCCTTTGCACAGGAAGCACTGTTCGCCAAAGCCCCTGTGGATCTGGGCACACGGTGTACGGTTTTTATGAATTCCAATGTCAAGCAAGCCCAGAAGGAAGGGGCCTCCGTTTCGGATATTTCGGCAGGCCTTGCCTATTCCGTCATCAAAAATGCCCTCTACAAGGTGATCAAGCTGACTTCTCCGGAAGATCTGGGACGGCATATTGTCGTGCAGGGCGGAACCTTCCATAATCAGGCTGTCCTTCGGGCGTTTGAAAAAAATGCAGGGGTGGACGCCATTTGTCCGGATATTTCCGGCCTGATGGGAGCTTTCGGCGCTGCTCTGGTTGCCCGGGAACATGATCACCCCCATGAAAGCACCATGCTTCCGCTGGATGAAATTACAGAATTGACCTACACCTCCAAAAGCACCCGCTGCAATGGCTGCACAAACCACTGCATGCTGACCATCAATATTTTCCCCGGCGGGCGCCGCCATGTCAGCGGAAATCGGTGCGAAAAGGGAGCCGGAAATGCAAATGCCGGTGTCCATGCCCCCAATATGATGGTTTTCAAGCGAAAGCGGATATTTGATGCGTATCCGCCACTTTCGGAAGCGGAAGCCCCTCGCGGAGTGATTGGAATTCCAAGAGTACTCAATATGTACGAAAACTATCCATTCTGGGCAACCTTCTTCCGGGAACTGGGATTCCGTGTTGTTTTGTCGCCTTTTGCAGGCAGAAGCATCTATCAGCTGGGAATGGAGTCCATTCCCTCAGAGTCGGAGTGCTATCCTGCCAAGCTTTCCCACGGGCAGGTACAGTGGCTTGTAAACCAAGGGATTCAGAATATTTTCCATCCCTGCGTGTTTTACGAGCATCAGGAAACAAAGCAGGCACAGAATCACTTTAACTGCCCCATTGTCATTTCCTACGCAGAAAATATTAAAAACAATGTAGAGGATATTTCTTCCGGAGATGTCCACTATATCCGTCCGTTCATCGCTTTTACCAGCGAAAAAACGGCAGCTGACCGGCTGGTGAAGACGGCAGAAGAGGAATGGCACATTCCGGAAGCGCAGGTACGAAATGCCGTACATAAGGCGTGGCAGGAGCAGCTGCGTGCAAAAGCCGACATTCGCGCGGAAGGCACCAGACTGCTGAAAGAGATGGAAGCCTCCGGTGGCTATGGCATCGTTCTTGCCGGAAGACCATACCACATTGACCCGGAAATCAACCACGGCATTCCGGAAATGATTGCTTCCTACGGACTGACTGTTTTCACGGAAGACAGCCTTCCCGTGGACGCTGATCCCAAAAGACCGCTTCGGGTAGTAGATCAGTGGGTATATCATTCGAGGCTATATAATGCGGCGGAGTTTGTATCCCACCGTGACGATCTGGAGCTGATTCAGCTGACTTCTTTTGGCTGCGGTCTCGATGCCGTGACAGCGGATCAGGTGAATGAAATTCTTGAAAAGAGCAACAAGCTCTACACACTGGTTAAAATTGATGAAGTCAATAATCTGGGTGCTGTTCGAATCCGTATTCGCAGTCTTCTGGCGGCAATGGAGAAGCGCAGAGAAAGAAATGTGAAGCCCAATCCCGTTTCTCAGGTGTATACCCGAGCTGAATTCACAAAGGAAATGAAGCAGCAGGAATATACGATTATTGCGCCGCAGATGAGTCCCATCCATTTTGACATTCTGGCCCCGGTTCTCAGAAAACACGGCTACAATGTGGTGGTACTGGATAATGACAATCGCAGTGCCATTGATGTGGGACTGAAATATGTCAATAATGATGCCTGTTTCCCTTCCATCACCGTGGTGGGGCAGATTATGCAGGCTGTGCTGTCAGGAAAATATGATGTAAACCGCCTTGCGATTGTGATGACTCAGACCGGCGGATGCTGCCGGGCCAGTAACTATGTTGCTTTCATCCGAAGAGCACTGGATAAAGCCGGATTATCCCACATTCCGGTAGTATCTCTCAATATGAACGGCATGGAGAAGAATCCGGGACTGACCATCACACCGGCTCTTCTGTCAGATGCCGTTCAGGCAATCGTTTATGGTGATTTAATGATGCGATGCCTGTACCGGGTAAGGCCCTACGAGAAAGTTCCGGGCTCTGCCAATGCCCTTCACCACAAATGGCGGGATCGGTGTATCGCCTCGCTGACGGGAAAACACAACCTCAATGACTATAAAAACAACTGCCGGCAGATTGTTGCCGATTTCGATCAGCTTCCGCTGGATGAATCCGTAAAAAAGCCCCGTGTTGGAGTTGTCGGTGAAATTCTTGTCAAATATATGCCGCTGGCAAACAACCATCTGGTAGACCTGCTGGAACGGGAAGGTGCCGAAGCAGTTGTGCCGGATCTGATGGATTTTATGAATTACTGTCTTTATAACACCAATTACAAGGCAGAATTTCTGGGAACCAAAAAAGCCACTGCCTTTGCTGCCAATACCGGAATCAAACTGATTCGGAAAATCCGCAAACCTGCGCTGGATGCGCTGAAACAGAGCAAACGGTTTGATGCACCGCTCCCCATTGAAACCATCGCACGAATGACAAAACCTTTTCTTTCAATCGGAAACCAATATGGTGAAGGCTGGTTCTTGGCCGGCGAAATGACCGAATTGATCACATCGGGAATAAACAATATCGTTTGCATTCAGCCTTTTGCCTGCCTGCCGAACCATGTTGTAGGAAAAGGTGTGATTAAAGCACTCAAGCAGGTCTATCCCGAGGCCAATATTGCAGCTATTGATTACGATTCCAGCGCAAGCGAAGTCAATCAGCTAAACCGCATTAAGCTTTTGCTTTCTGCCGCAGAGAATGGCGAATTGCTCTCCTGATATGCTTATGCATATCAGGAGATGTCAGGAGGACAATCATGGCACATGCATATACCAAGGAACTGATTCGGCAGGCATTTATTGAATGTCTGGATAAAAAACCAATTGCCGCAATATCGGTAAAAGAAATTGCAGATCGCTGTGAAATCAGTCGAAATACCTTTTATTATTACTATCAGGATATCTATGCTGTTTTGAGCGACATTTTTCATATGGAACTTGAGAAGGTACTTGGGCAATACAGCACAACCAAATCCTGGGAAGAAAGTTTTATCCAAGCTACCAGCTTTGCTCTGGAACATAGAAAATGTATCTATCATGTCTATCATTCCATGCAGCGTGAAGAACTGGAACAGTACCTTTATAACATTTCCGGGGATGTGATGCAGCGCTTTGTCCTTACACAAAACGAGGATATCGGAGCGCCGGAATATGCCTGCAAGGTTATCGCTGCATTCTATCAGGGAGCGTTGACGCAGATGGTACTGCAATGGGTCTCCACGGACATGAAGGAAAATCCTGCGGATTTGGTTCGGTACATTGGTACCCTTTTCGATGGTAATATTGAGGCATCCCTAAAAAGAGGATTGTACACTCGGCCGTTAGTGTCATAATATTATGCATTTTACTTCGGCTGTCGTAACCTGTGACATTCCCACCTGTATTGACCATAGTAAAATACAGCAACTATTTGTACAGTATTGATGTAAGCAAAACAGCTACAAAATAGTCAGTACAAGGAGAATGTTACTATGAAACTGAAAACACATGACGATCGTTTGACACTGACCAACGGTAACTACGAGTCTCTGGTGAAAGCCAGGAAACCGCAGGGAATTGATGAGAAGAGTGCTTATCTGATCGGTACCGGCATCGGTGCGCTGGCAGCCGGCTGCTTCCTGATTCGGGATGCTCATATGGATGGAAGTAAAATTGCTTTCCTGGAGCAGCTTGATGTTCCGGGCGGCAGCATGGATGGTCGCATCCGTGAAAATATGGGTTATGTTGCCCGCGGCGGTCGTGAAATGGGTCACCACTTTGAGGTATTGTGGGATCTGTTCAGCTCCCTGCCTTCAGATGAAGATCCCAGTATGTCTGTTCTGGACTATTTCTTCTATCTCAATAAGGACGATCCCAACTTCAGCAACTGCCGTATTACTGAAAAGCAGGGCGTGCAGTATGACAACGGTAAATTCAATCTGGGACAGGATCTGGCCATGGAACTTGCTCAGTTTACCATGATTCCCGATGAGGCCCTGCAGGATAAATCCGTGGAAGAAGTTTTTTCCAAAGAACTGCTTCAGTCTGATTTCTGGACGATCTGGCGTACCATGTTTGCCTTTGAGAACTGGCACAGTGCACTGGAAATGAAGCTTTACATGCAGCGCTTTATTCACCATGTGGATGGATTGCCCCGTTTGACTGCGCTGCAGTTCAGCCGCCACGATCAGTACAACTCCTTCATCAAGCCTATGGTTAAGTATCTGAAGGATCACGGTGCCCAGTTCCACTATGGTGTAACGGTCACCAATGTGGAGTTTGACATCACCGGTGATAAGAAGGTTGCCAAGAGAATTGTTGCCCACGATCAGGAAGGCAAGGATATCAGTATTTCCCTGACCGAAAAGGATCTGCTCTTTGTGACCAACGGCTCCATGACGGAGTCCTCCTGCTACGGCAGCGACACCACCCCTGCCCCCTGGGAGCCGAAGCTGGGTGGATGCTGGGAACTGTGGAAGAATATCGCAGCACAGAGTGATGAGTTTGGTCATCCCCAGAAGTTCTGCTCAAATCCTGAGAAATCCAACTGGGAATCCTGCACTGTGACTGTGCATGGCGGAAAGGTTCCTGAATACATTGAAAAGATCTGCAAGCGTTCTCCCTACACCGGTAAAACCGTAACCGGCGGTATTGTAACTGCTGTTGATTCCAACTGGCTTATGAGCTGGACCATTAACCGTCAGGAGCAGTATCCCGGTCAGCCTAAGGAAGATGTTGTAGTATGGGTCTACGGCCTGTTTACAGACCGCCCCGGTGACTACATTCATAAGACCATGCAGGAGTGCACAGGTAAGGAAATCACCAAGGAGTGGCTGTACCACATTGGTGTCCCTGTCAGTGAGATTGAAGAGCTGGCTGAGAGCTGCACAGCAATTCCCGTCATGATGCCCTTTATCACTTCTATGTTTATGCCCAGAGCTTTTGGTGACCGCCCCTATGTTGTACCGAAGGGATCTGTGAATTTTGCCTTCCTGGGTCAGTTTGCTGAAACCATGGATGATCCCGGCAGAGATACCGTATTCACCATTGAATATTCCGGCCGTACCGCCATGGAAGCTGTTTATATTCTGACCGGTGTGGAGCGTGGAGTTCCTGAGGTATACGCCTCTCGATATGATGTACGGTATCTTCTGAATGCTGCTACTTCCCTGCTGGACGGCGAAAAGCCCCATATCGACCTTCCGCCTCTCGCACGGCGCAAGGTAGCAAAGATGCTGGATGGTACAGACGCTGAAAAGCTTCTTCGGGAATACAATATCATTTAATCAGCATACTCCATCACAAATAGTAATTCTTTTCCTATTCAATGATCTCTAAGTCAAGCGCAAAAGCTCCCCCGGTAGAGTAATATAAAACTTAAACAAGAGTGGCGCCGCAGATGCGGCGCCACTCTTGTTTTTCCGAAAGACTAACGGTTGATTTTCTCATTATATTTGCGATAGAGGGAAGGCGTAATACCCTCATACTTTTTGAACACTTTAATAAAATAGGCGGCCGATGAAAATCCCAGCTTTTCACTGATGCTTTCCACAGAATCATCCGTTTTTTCCAAAAGTTCTTTGGCCCATGCAACTTTTTTGGTTCCGATATATTGCGAAAAATTTAAGCCCGTTTCCTGCGTAAACAGGCGACTAAAATAACTTGGGCTTAAATGGCAAAGCTCCGCCATTTGCGCTTGCGTGATAAGCTGTCCCTTATTTTCATCTATATACTGCAAAGCAGGCAGAAGCGCAGAAGCTCCGGTATCCACACGACCGGACCGATTAACTTTTAAGTAATTGCCAGTCTCATCTGAAGTAAGCGTATGCTTAGCAGGAACCGCTTGTGCTACCTGATGGGCACTGTTGTAAAAGGTTTCATAGGCACTGATAAGCTGCGCTTTGCTGACAGCAGATTCAACAATGTAATTACTTAGCTCAAACAATGCCTGTGTGCTTTGTAATACTTTTTCATATTGCAGCAGCGGAATGGCATCATACTCAGCTTTATAGGCATCTAGATGCTGGGCTGCAATCGCATTCTTTTGAGAGGATAGTAAATGTTCAAATGATTCAAGTTCGGCAGAGCCGTCCAGCCGAATCTGGCCTGCCATGATTGCGCCAAGATATTTATCGTCAACTGTGATAGGAATTGCAATATCAATAATATTGAAGTGGCACAGATAAATATAAGGTTTTTGCGATCTGACAGCCTCCAGGCCTCCCCGCGAGTCACAAATTTGACAATACTTAGAGAGCTGAGGATTGGCTCTCACAGACTGGCAGAAAGGGCAGCACATGCTATGCTTTGTTATTGGGACACCTTTATAATCAACAGTAATGATTGCCATATTGGTTACACGGGCCAATTCGTCCTGCAGTTTTTGCCATCTCGGCAAATCAAGCAGCTGATCCAGATTCATGGCATTGCTTTTCATATTTTCCTCCTTATAGTAATTTGGTGAATTAACATGATATAAAGTGCAAGCGCAAGTAATTGGCAATATGTACATAAAGCAAGCTTCTATTTTGTATGCTAATATGCAGTTATAATAAAAATATGACGAGCTACATCAAGGTAGTAATTTTATGCGGCCTTAAATAGCAATTTCGTGATATGTAAAAATGATGCTATTTTCTGTGTCTCTTGCTACAATATATTACACAAAGCAAAATAAATCAAGGAGGAATATCCAATGAGAAAAGCTTTTATCAGTCCTACTAAATACGTTCAGGGAGAAGACGAAATCAAGAATCTCGGCTACTTCGTGAAGACCTTTGGAGACACTGCGCTCCTGATTGCGCACCCTGATGACAGAAAGCGTGTGGAAGACGAGCTGAAAGAAACCGAAGAAAAGTTTGGCGTATCTTTCATCGTTGGCGACTTCTGCGGGGAATGCTCCCGGCGTGAGATCGAGCGTCTGAAGAAAGTTGCTCAGGAATATAATTGCAGCTGCACGGTTGGTCTCGGCGGCGGTAAGGCAGTGGATACTGCCAAATGTGTCGCAGAAGGCGTCGGTATGATTGCTGTACCCACGATTGCTGCAACAGATGCCTCCACCAGCCATTCCGCTGTTATGTATACGGAAAGCGGCGAATTCGATGACTATGCTTACTTTAAAGCAAGCCCCAGTGTGGTTCTGGTTGACACTACATGTATTGCAAAAGCTCCTACCCGTTTTCTGGTTTCCGGTATGGGCGATGCAATGTCCACCTGGTTTGAAGCCCGCGCCTCTGCAAGAGCTTTTGCAAATGTAAATGCGGGGCTGCCCTGCGGCGCAAGAGAAGGCTTATGTTCTACAGCTAAGGGAACAAAAGCAGCTCTTGCACTCGCAAAACTATGCTACGACACGCTGTTGGAGGACGGTGCCAAAGCAAAAATCGCATGCGATCACAATGTGGTTACGCCTGCATTGGAAAGCATCATCGAGGCCAATATCCTGCTGTCCGGCCTGGGCTTTGAAAGCGGTGGACTTGCCGCAGCTCATGCAATTCATGACGGTCTTTCCCTTATGCCCGGTACCCATCACTCTTTCCACGGTGAAAAGGTTGCTTTTGGAACGATTGCTCAGTTGGTTCTGGAAAATGCCCCCAAGGACGAACTGGAAACCGTAATCAGGTTTAATCTTGAAGTCGGTCTTCCTGTGTGTCTGGAAGATATTGGTGTTCCCCAAATCTCCGACGAAGATTTGATGCGGGTAGCCAACAAAACCTGTATTCCCGAAGAATCCGTCTACTCCATGCCGTTTCCTGTCAATGTGGAGACCGTTGCATCTGCAATCCGTGCGGCTGACGAAATCGGCAACTCCTACAAGCAAAGGTGGCTGCGATGAAAAAGATTATCAATACTCCTGAAACGGTTGTATCTGAAATGTGCCACGGTTTTGCCATGGCGCACCCCAATGTGCTTCTGGATGAGAGATACAACGTAATTTATAAACGAAATATCAATCAGGAAAAAGTTACCCTGATTTGCGGCGGCGGCAGTGGCCACGAGCCTGCTCATGCCGGCTATGTCGGTAAAGGATTACTGGATGCTGCCGTTTGTGGTGATGTATTTGCCTCCCCCTCTCAGATTCAGGTGTATCAGGCAATCCGTGAAACGCAGAGCAAAAAAGGTACGCTTCTGATTATCAAAAACTACAGTGGCGATATGATGAATTTCACCAATGCCATGGCGTTGGCTCAGGAAGACGGCATCAACGTCGATTATGTTCGTGTGGACGATGATATTGCTGTCCGTGACAGCCTTTACACAGTCGGCAGACGAGGCGTAGCCGGCACGGTTTTGATCCATAAGCTCGCAGGTGCTACAGCAGAACGCGGGATGAGCCTTCAGGAAGTAAAGTCTGTTGCTGAAGATGCGGTCAAGCATGTAAAGAGTTTGGGCTTTGCACTGACATCCTGTACAGTTCCTGCCAAAGGAACTCCCACATTTACCTTGGGCGAAGACGAGATGGAATTCGGCGTTGGAATCCACGGGGAACCTGGTGTACGGCGTGAAAAAGTCATTTCTGCAGATGAGATGGCTGTCAGACTCGTTGATGCTTTGCTCCGGGAGCTGCCTGAAGAAGGCTGCGAGCAAGGGCTGGCAGTACTTGTCAATGGTTTTGGCGGTACACCGCTGCAGGAACTGTATTTGTTGGCCAACAGCGTCGCAAAGGTTCTGAAAGCACGGCAGTGTACTGTGCAGCGTGTCCTTGTCGGTAATTTCCTGACAAGTATTGATATGGCTGGAGCATCTGTTTCTATCATGGGACTGAACCAGCAAAGAAAAGATTTGCTCAGCGATCCCTGCAGCGCACCGGCCCTCACAATTGAAGGTGAGCAGATTCCCAACATGGAAATGGCTTGCTGCAAAGAAGTGGAACAGGAAGCCAATATTTCCTATACAAAGGAATGCCCGGATAATTGGAAGTACATTAAAAACAATTTGATTTCGCTACAAAACATCGTCTACATGGTAGATGATATGAGCGAGACAATTATCAAAAACGAAATTCCTTTCTGCGAACTGGATTCTTTTGCCGGCGATGGAGACTTTGGCATGAGTGTTGCCAAAGGATTCCGCCAGTTAAAATCCGAGTGGAAGGACATTATGGCCAATCACTGCAGCAATATCGGTGAGTTTCTTGATCGTGTATCCATGATTATTATGGAACACTGCGGTGGAGCATCCGGTCCCATCTGGGGCAGCGCATTTCGTGCAGCCTCTAAGTATGCAGGCTGTCGAAACGCCCTTGATATAAACGGATTTGCAGGTATGATACAGGCCGCAGCGGACGGCGTCTACCGCACTGGAGAGCGCTCCTTCGGACGAGGTGCCGTGGTTGGAGATAAAACCCTGATGGACGCTCTGATCCCCTGCGCAGCATGCCTGATCAGCTGTGCCAATGAAAACATGGATGCAGTAGCTGCGCTGCATCGTGCGGCAGACTCTGCTGTTGAAGGCGCATACAAGACCAAAGATATTGTTGCGCGCATGGGACGGGCTGGAACCGTTGGAGAACGGAGCCTCGGCTATCCGGATGCCGGTGCATATGCTCTTGGTGTTATTTTTACACATCTTGCAGAAAGTATGTCTGAAGTTACCAACAGCTAAAACGAAATAATGGGTTAAACACATTTTCTTTCCACCCATGACAAATGGCCTGCACGCTTTCACGCTGCAGGCCATTTCTTCAAATTAACTCTAAAGAAATTATCTCAGAGAATACAGTATCAAGGAAGGCATGGCACTGCTGTGCCACGGCAAAGTACCAAAAAGCTCCAAAACTGGCTGGGGCAGTTCTCCGGAGTCTGCCTTATGATGTACGCATCGATCATGCCCAAGCCGGGAGCTGAACCAAAGAGAACCAAATGTTATGAAGAACTGCTCAGGAACTGTTAAAAATCATGCCGTACTAGCATAAAACTGGTGTTGTGACTTTCATATCAGCGTAAATTTATGGTGTTCATGCTTTGTCACACAAAGTACAGGATACCATTCTACCCGATCTACTGGTTCAAAATGAGCTATCGAACAGGCTGCCGCTTCCCGGTGCAGATAAAGTTAGATTTACTTGTAAAAGCCGGAACCAGAAGAAAAAAGCCGGTAAGTAGCGCAACTTACCGGCAAATGTAAAAAAGATAATAGAAATTAGATGAATAAGAACAGGATAAAAAGCGCAAGCACAGCCAGAACAATATATACTGCCGCAGCACAGCCAACTGGCTGTCTGTGACTGCTTTTAGGCTTTTTACACACTGATGTGCAGGATTTACTCGGTCCGGATGGTTCTCTCAGCGTAGGCTGAACAGTTGCTTTTCTGGCAAGTGCCAACGGATCCGTCTGATTCATAATGCGGTTGTAGAAATCTTCAAGCCACTCTACATCCCTAGGCTCGCACATATTGCTTTCGTCGGCATAATTCTCATGAGCAATCTGGTTCCGAACCCATCTGTAGTGTTTCAGCTGCTTATAATCATTCTCCCAGCCAACCACATGATATGCGTCGGAATGGTTCCGCTCCATATCTTCAATATAACCTGTAAGTCCCGTACCGTTAATATCCCGGCAAAGGTTATCCAAGTGCTTATATGCGCTCATAAATTCCATAATAGATTCTCCTAAGTATAAAGCCGCAAAGCAATACTGCTTTGCAACTCATGCGGATAAACCGCAATCTGACAAACATGAACACTTTTAAAGTTTTGCATTAAAAACAAGATAGTATTAGACCTGCTATGACAGCTGCCATAAAAAACATCACAATTCCTTTCACAAAGGAAATCAGGTGATTTTTGGGATCACAGTACAACTCCGGCTGATTTTCTGTGCCGGTAAAACGAACACGCTTTGTGTGCCGCCACCATAGCAAGTCAATCACAAAGAAATCAAACAGGTTTAGACTCTCACCCATGACCAGCACCTTCCAAAAGTTTGGAAAGAAACCATCTTCTCTCTCAAAGAAGCAGATGAGCAGCAGAAGAACCGTATAAAGCAGCAAATTCGAAAGAAAACTCGCCACGGGAGACATGCTTTTGACTTGAGGACCTAGAACTGAGTCATTCTTCACCTTGCGTTGAATTGCATCTGGATAAGCTGATAAACCCTTCAGGTTTTTCTCGTCTGTACCGGTTCCAAGATAACAGAGACCCCAGAAAATCAGACAAAGGCAAATTGTTTTCACGATAAACATCAATCCATTCTCACCCCTTATTTTTGGTATTCAAGAAAACCCGCTGCAAGCGGTTAGCTTCAGCTAACTATTTGTTTTCATAATAGCACAGTTGTCTTTTGTTTTCAATTATGATTTTTCCATCTTTTGGGGCAGGCTATGGAGTGCACTTCCGTTCGTCAAAACGGTACGGCTGTTTCTTGACGGATCGGATTGCAAAAAAGCAAAAGCGGCGCTGTGAACCATTTAAAAAGTTCGCAACACCGCTATACACAAAAAAAGAGACGATCCAAAGATCGTCTCTTTTTGGCGCAGAAGAAGGGATTTGAACCCTTGAACCGCTATTAACGGTTACACGATTTCCAATCGTGCGCCTTCGACCACTCAGCCACTTCTGCATCCGTGAAGTGTAGCGCTCTACTACATTGCAAGAGTGAAGGCGAACCATCGTTGCAACAGTGATTATTATAACAGAAAATCCGAATTCGTCAAGCCCTTTTTTCAAATTTTTTCAAAAAACATGAACCTCCCGAAGGAGGTCCATGAAACGCTTGCTTTTACTTGTTGGACAGGTACTCGTCGATAGCGACAGCACCCTTCTTACCGGCACCCATAGCCAGGATAACGGTAGCTGCACCGGTAACGGCATCGCCGCCGGCGAACACGCCCTCGCGGGTGGTGGACACATCGTCCTCGCCCACGATCAGGCAGCCCTTCTTGGTGGTCTCCAGACCGGGAGTGGTGGAACGGATCAGGGGGTTGGGAGAAGTGCCCAAGCTCATGATAACGGTGTCCACATCCAGCACGAAATTGGAACCCTCGATCTCCACAGGACGACGACGGCCGGAAGCATCAGGCTCACCCAGCTCCATGCGGACGCACTCCAGACCCACAACACGGCCGTGCTCGTCGCCGATGACACGGACGGGGTTGCACAGCAGCTTAAAGTCAATGCCCTCTTCCTCGGCGTGCTCCACTTCCTCAACACGGGCGGGCATCTCTTCCTTGGAACGGCGATAGACGATGTACACATTCTCAGCGCCCAGACGCTTTGCGCAGCGGCAGGCGTCCATGGCCACGTTACCACCGCCGACAACGGCGACAGCCTTGCTCTTCATCACGGGAGTATCATACTCGGGGAGATAAGCCTTCATCAGATTGGTACGGGTCAGGTACTCGTTGGCGGAATACACGCCGGACAGACCCTCACCGGGAATGTTCATGAACATGGGCAGACCGGCACCGGAGCCCACAAAGACGGCCTGATAGCCCATCTCGAACAGCTCGTCGATGGACAGAACCTTGCCGATGACCATGTTGGTCATGATCTCGACGCCCAGAGCTTCCAGCTTCTCGACCTCGCTCTTCACGATGGCCTTGGGCAGACGGAACTCAGGAATACCATAGACCAGAACGCCGCCGGCCGTGTGGAATGCCTCGAAGATGGTGACCTGGTAGCCCTTCTTGGCCAGATCGCTGGCGCAGGTCAGGCCGGCAGGGCCGGAACCAACCACAGCAACCTTCTTGCCGTTGCTCTCGGGCTTGACGGGCTTCTCCACCACATTCTCACGGTACCAGTCAGCGACAAAGCGCTCCAGTCGGCCGATGCCGACAGGCTCGCCCTTGATGCCACGGACGCACTTGCTTTCGCACTGGCTCTCCTGAGGGCAGACACGACCGCTGATGGCGGGCAGAGCGTTGGTGCCGTTGATAACCTCATAAGCAGCCTTGAAGTCGCCCTCGGCGACCTTGGCGATAAACTTAGGGATATGCACGCCGACGGGGCAGGCAGACACGCAGGGATGGTTCTTGCAGCCCAGGCAGCGGGTAGCCTCGGTCATAGCAGTTTCCTTGGAATAACCGGTGCAAACCTCGAGGAAGTTCTTATTACGAACATTGGGGTCCTGTGCAGGCATGGGAGCCTTCTTAGGATCCATGTTGGGTTTTCTGATTTCAGCCATGTTAATCTCCTCCTTACTTGATCAGGTCATGAGCCATCTTGTCAAAGCGGCACATATGAGACATCTTTTCGCCTTCCTGCTCACGGTAAGTGGCATTCCGGTTCATCAGCTCAGTGAAATCGACCTGGTGTCCATCAAATTCGGGGCCGTCGACGCAAGCGAACTTGGTTTCGCCGCCAACGGTAACACGGCAGCCACCGCACATGCCGGTACCATCAATCATGATGGGGTTCAGGCTGACGATGGTCTTAACGCCAAAAGGCTTGGTGGTCTTGCAGACGAAGTTCATCATGGGCACGGGGCCAATGGCAATGACTTCATCATACTGAGTGCCCTTCTCCAGCAGCTCCTGCAGCTTGACGGTGACAAAGCCCTTCTCGCCGTAGCTGCCGTCATCGGTCATCATGTAGAAGTTGTCGCAAGCCTCATTGAATTCCTTTTCCAGAATGACAATGTCCTTGTTGCGGAAGCCCATAATGCCGTCCACAACAGCGCCGGCCTCATGCATGGCCTTTGCAACGGGATAGGCAATCGCACAGCCAACGCCGCCGCCGACAACAGCGACACGCTTCTTGCCTTCCACATCAGTGGGCTTGCCCAGAGGGCCGACGAAGTCCAGCAGATAATCGCCCTCGTTCATCTGTGCCAGAGCCTTGGTGGTCATGCCAACCAGCTGGAAGATGATGGTGACGGTGCCTTTCTCACGGTCATAGCCTGCCACAGTCAGAGGCAAACGCTCACCATATTCATCGATGCGCAGAATAATGAACTGGCCAGCCTTGACCTTCTTCGCCACAAAAGGAGCTTCGATCTCCATGCGAGTGACATTGGGATTGAGATCTTCTTTACGAACGATTTTATACAAGTGTATCACTCCTATTTCTTACTCGCTGCCAATTGGCAGCAACCCATGTTGTATCGTTAAAATCTTATCATAATCTGTGTCAAATTGCAAGAAAAGAACCCATGGTTACCAAAAAATAGATTCATTCTGCCGGACATAAAACGCATCTTTTCCGCAGTAATTCCAGCAAACTGTTTTATTTAAGTTCCCACCTTTTGATTCCTGCTTTGCGTTCGCAGCCTCCCGTTTACGGATCATTTTTGCTTCTTTCTCACTCGATTCAACGCTGTTTTTCTGCAAAAAAGGACAGTGAACTCCCTTCGCCGTCCTTTTTCCTTTACATCTTAAACCATTCAGCAGGCGTGTACCATCTCGCGGCTGAGCCACTTTTCCCGGAACAGCCGGATCAGGAACAGGACGCCCCGGAAGCAAAGCTCCCCACACATGGCAACCCAAACACCCATCAGACCGAATCTGGGGGCAAGAATGACCGACGCCGTGATGCGGACGCCCCACACACTCACCAGATTGGCCAGACTGGGCACCAGCGTATCACCGGCACCCCGGAGCGCTCCGGCACAGACGATGCTGGCAGCGTACAGCGGCTCGGCAAAGGCTTCCACCCGCAGGCACCGGGCTCCCAGTTCCTGCACTGCCGGGTCCGGTGTCAGCATGGCAAATACCTGCGGAGCAAGGACAAACATCAGAACTGCGCCGAAGGACATCATCATCATACCCAGCAGCACCGAAAGCCGTGCAAACTTTCGGGCGAGGTCCTTCCGCCCGGCACCGAGGCTCTGTCCCACCAGCGTGGTAGCAGCAGAGGCAATGCCGTAGCCCGGCATATAACAAAGGCTTTCCGCCGTAACGCCCAGCGAGTTGGCTGCAATGGACACGGTGCCCAGAGGAGCGATGATCTTGGTGGTGGTAATCTGAGCGCTGCACAGCACCACATGCTCCAGTCCCAGAGGCAGACCGATCTGGACCGCCGTCCGCAGGCAATTCCGTTCCAGTTTCCAACTGCCGCCCAGACTCAGCTTCAGCGAGGGGGAACGGAAGCAGAGCACATAGAACATACAGATCGCCGTCACCAGCTCCGCAAGGGCAGTTCCCACAGCTGCTCCGGTGACGCCCCATCCAACTCCGTATACTGTCGTAGTCCAGCCACCCAGCGTGATTTCCCTTGTCGGGAATATAAACACAAAGTTGAATACCACATCCCAAAGGCACATCAGCGCATTCAGGAAGCTGGGCGTCCGCATATCACCGCTGCACTGGAGAATCGATCCACAGGTATGCCGGGTCAGAACTGCCGGAAGGGCCAGCCCGAACACCATGAAGTAGCCTGTGGCATCTCCCCGGATTTCCTCTGCTCCTCCCAGCCAGGTGGGGAGCGGACCGCTGATGGACACGCTGATTGTCAGCAGCAGCAAGCCACAGACTGCACCTAAAAGCAGGCACTGCCGCAGCACATTGCGGGCCCGATCCTCCAGACCTGCACCAATCATATGGGCGATCTGCACCGCAAATCCGGTGCCAAAGGCAGTACACAATCCGCTGAGCAGCCAAGTGGAACTCGCCACCAGACCGATAGAAGCCGAGGCGTTCGCTCCCAACGAGCCTACCATGGCGGCGTCGATATACTGCATGACAATGGAGCTGATCTCCGCCAAAATTGCAGGAATTGCCAAGCGTATAACCTGACTCATCTGTCTGGAAAATGAGAGATTGTCCAAATTATGCAGATAATCCAATTCATTTCTCCGTCCACTCATGGCAATTTCCTCTTTCTAAGCATAAAATTACGGGAAATTCGAAACTCACTTCGAATTTCCCTAATACCGATAAAATATACCTTAATTTTCCATAAAAATCAACCGTTTCGAAGTATTTTATGGAATTTTTTTGAAAAAACCGCTCCGTCCAAGCAGACGGAGCGGCAAAACTGATTTATCGGAAGAACCGGTGCAGGTCCGTGGGGGCGAAGATGCCCTTTTCAGTGACAACACCGTCGCACAGCTTGGGCGGCGTCACATCGAAGGCCGGATAGTAGCCCTTGACACCCGGCAGAGTGGTTTTGGTTCCCATGGCTTCCAGCACCAACTCCGGATTCCGCTCCTCAATGACCACGGAGGACAAATCCTCATGGGCCGAGTCAGGATTTCGGGTGGCATAGTATGGGATACCCCAATACTGAGCACAGAGCGCAATCTGGAAGGTTCCCACCTTATTGATAATATGTCCGTCCATGGTAATGACATCGGCAGCAGAAGTGAAGAGGTCCACCTTCTTCTCCTTCATGGTATAGCCGGGCATATTATCGGTGATGACCGTCACATCAAAATCCATGTCTTTCGCCACACTGGCAGTCAGACGGGCGCCCTGAAAATAAGGACGTGTTTCCGGACAGATCACCTTAATGTCATAGTTGCGGTTGTGACACTCACGCAGGTAGCTGCCGATGATGTTCTCCGCAAAACACTGTGTCATGATGGTGGCCTTGCTGGGAGTCACATCTGCAAGGTAGGAACCAATCTTGGCGTGCTTTTCATAGGTATCGTAAATACGGCCGATGGCCACCTCCTGCAGCACATCCACCAAATCCAAACCCAGCTTGCCTTCCGCTACCGCCTTCTGCGCCGCAGCAAGGCTGCCGGCGGTGATCTGCTCCATGCGGGCGGAGGTGGTGGGACGGGCATGAGAGAGGGTATCAGCCGCACCGCTCAAAAAGGCAAGCGCATCCTCGCCGGTCTGGTCACGCACCTCCCATGCAGCCAGCGCCATGCCCATGGCTGCCGCCACATAGGGGCCGCCGCTTTGGGTCACCATGTCGCCAATGGCCTGCGCCACTTCCCCGTGGGTATGGCAGGTCACATACTCGATGCGCACCGGATAGATTCTCCGGTCCAGAATACGGACCACACCCTCCTCGTACCATGCTACATTCTCATATTTCAGCAAAAATGCCAATCCGTCGTCATTTCGTTTCATCGTCATCCTCCTATGGTCCTCAGTCGATCACAACGCCGTAATGCTCCTTTACCGCATCGAACAAATCACCGGCAATCGGTTCAATCGAACCGTTGCTCATGGCAATGGAGCAGATTTTGGCGGCATTTTCCACATAGCCGGCTCGCACAAAGGCTTTTTCCACACTGCCGCCCACTGCCAGCACACCGTGGCGAGCCAACAGACAGCCACCTCTCCCCTTCAGCACCTTACAGGCTTCCTCGCCCACTTCAGCGGTGCCGGGCATACCGAATTTCGCCAGAGGCACATCTCCGCCCAAAGCAGGAATCATCTCGGTGAGGATACAGGGAATAGACTGGTTCCGCACCGCAAAGGAGCTGGCATAGGGGGAATGGGTATGAATGACCGAATTCACACCGGGCTTATGCTGATAGACCATGGTGTGCATGATCCACTCTGAAGAGGGCTTATGCGCACCTTCCAGCACCTTGCCTTCCAGATCAATCACCACCATATCCTCCGGACGGTAACTGCTGTAAGACAGCCCGGAGGGACTGATGACCACGATGCCCTGTTCCCGGTCATAGATACTGAGGTTGCCGCAAGTTCCCTCGAACAAGCCCTCTTTCCATGCCCGAACAGACCATTCACACACCTGCTGTTTCAGAACCAGAGTGTCCATAGACTCCTCTCCTTTATCATGATATTGGTTTCATGATAACACGGTTATTTTCGATTTGCAAACACCTTTTCGATTCCGATTTCCACATAAATGTTCCGGATATCGCTGCCCCGGAGGGCAACCACGGCATTACGAACACGGAAGGACAGAGGGTCTCCAAAGGGGGCTTTTCCCACGCACTGCACCTCCGTCCCCGGGACAAGGCCCAGTCCCAACAGGTGCCGCCGCAGGGTTCCTTCCGCTTTTACGCTTCTGACCACGCCCTGCTCCCCCACCGTCATTTCACTCATTGGCTTTACCTGCATCGCCAGCTCCTCCCTTCGACAGAAATTCTCTCTTTCAGCACTTCAATGGGGCCATGACCATCGGCTGAAGCTGTTTGCCCTCCAGTGCCATCCGGATGGCATCCGGCACAAGGGTCATATCCGACACCAGAGAGGCCGGCTTCTTCCACGGGTCATCCTGACGGAAGGGCACAAAATAAATGTGCTTGCGTGTTGACAGGGCGCCGATATTGGCCAGAGACGCAGTGAGGCCGTCGTTTGTAGAAGGGGCGATCACCAACGGTCTCCCGTTTCGCAAATGCGCCTTCGCCGCCATGGTGACGCTGGAGTCGGTCATGCCGGCTGCCAGCTTCGCCAGCGTATTTCCGGTACACGGGGCAATGACCAGCACATCCAACAGCTTCTGCGGTCCGATGGGTTCCGCTTCCCGGATGGTGAGGATGGGGCGGCGTCCGGTCAGCTGCTCCGCACGAGTCAAAAAGGTCGAGGCATTGCCGAACCGGGTATCGGTCACGGCCGCACGCTCGGAAAAAATCGGCTGGACATAAGAATAGTTCTGACAGACCTGCTCCAATGCGGAAAAGGCCGCACTGAAGGTACAGTAGGAGCCGCAAAAGGCAAATCCCACTCGAATTGGAAGTTCACTCATACTTCCACCTCCTGCAAAATATGGGTTATAGTTTCATGTAAGATATGACCGGCGGTCACCGGCGCCACCTTGCCCGGAAGTCCACGGGCCCAAATGACCTTGATGCCCAACTCTGCGGCAGCCTTCAAATCCGTTCCGCCGCTGCCTCCGGCCAAATCAATTACCAGACTCTCCGGCTTCAGTGACGCCAGCGCAGCCCGGTCCAAAAGACGAACCGGCACGGTATTGAAAATCAGCGGATACTGCCCCACCGTTGAGCCGATGTCTTTGGTACGGATGCTGCGGCAGCCGAAGGCTTCTATCCACGCCAAATCGCTGTTTCTGCGTGCGGAGACAGTGACTTCCACGCCCATGCCCTGCAAACGATGGGCCAGCACCTTGCCGATTCTGCCGTATCCAATCACCAGAGCCTTGGTACCACACAGGGTACACCCCAGCTCCTCCATGGCAATCTGGATGGCCCCCTCTGCCGTGGGCACAGCATTCTTCACCGCAAATTCCTCACGAAGAAGATAATCTTCCACCCGGATATCCCGTTTTTGTGCCTGTTCCCGCAGCGGCTCCGACAACTTTCCGCCACAGAGCAGCTGACCGGGCTTCATCCGCTCCACTATCTGTGCCAGTGTAATCCTGCGCTGGGAAAGCGGGGCATTCAGCATACCGTCCGCTTTCTCTGCCGGAAGGGGTAAAATCACGCAATCCGCCGTTTCGATTCCCTTCCAGCTGTCCCGGTCGGTGAGCTGGTCCGGCTCCGGACGCAGTTCCATTCCCAGCACCTGAACCCGGTGACCCTCCTGTTGCAGCAGCTGTGCCAACTTCACCTGCCGCAGATCACCGCCCAGCACCCAAATATCATACGATCGTTTCACTCATTCACACCGTCCTTTTCATGTCGGCTATGTCATACTATGCACCTATGACACAAATGACAAAGGGACGAAGCGGCGTCCGCTTCGTCCCTGAAAGAACCGTGTTTTCTGTTTTAATCCCAAGGGTCCCAACCCTTGTTCGAATCCTTCTTCCGCTTGGAGAAGGAGTTGGAGCCAAAGGTGTTCTTCGGCGTTTCATACCGGGGCGGCTCGGTGTAATTGGGCGTCTCCACTGTCTCGGTATGCTCGGCTGCGGAAGTGCTTCCCGTATAGACCCGAGTCCGACCGCTGTCTGTGCCCACCAAGGTGGCACACTGCTCCTTCACCGTGCGCTTGCCGGTACGGATTCTGCCCTTCACATACTGGGCCATCAGCACCATGCCTGCAATACCGTAGATAAACATATCCCAAAGATTTGCCAGCAAGTGATCCCAATAGCCGCTGAAGGACATATTCTCCAGCGTATAGAGCAGGCCTTCACCCACCGACATTCCCATCCAGTTGCAGTTGATATACACATCCCAGGAAATCAGGCTCAGACCCAGCCCCACAAAGGAGCTCAAAATACAAAGCAGGATTGCCTTTTTATCCCGACGACCGCCCAGCTTGAAGTAGCCCCAGGCGGAACAGATCGGCATGAGAATCAGCAGCAGACCGGACACGGCCTGAAAGAGGACCGCAATCAGAATGGAAGGAAGGATTCCCACCACGGCACCCAGCAGAGCGCCCAAAAATCCCTTACCGTAGCTGCCCTGCTTCTCCGTGGCGGATGCCTTTTGCACCCACTCTTCCACGCAATTGCTGTGCACCATATCGTAGCGCTTACCGCACAGCATAGCTGCATTGGGGGCATCTTCTCCGCAGATGGCACAACAACGGGGCGGATAAATACCGTTTGTCTGCAAAATGCTGACGATAGCGTCCACATTCTGCAGCACCTGTTCCACAGGGCCCTTCCAATCGTAAAACACTTGACGATCTCCGGCACGGAGCATCACGCCTTGCTGATTGGCCTCCAACTGGATCTGATGTGCCTGCTCCGGCAGAAGCGAAGCATTCACCGTCAGAAAAACCTGAATCCGCTTGCGGTTGATCCAGACCAGTTCCACCGGATACCCGCCGCGGACACCGTATGCCTGCTCGTCGATCACCCGGAACTGTTCTGCCTCCAAAAACTTCAGCTTTCCCTTTCCGCTCATACTCTCTGCCTCCTTAAAATTCCGACGGGTCCAGCTGGAATACCTCCAGTCCCTGTCGAAGGCCTCGCAGCAGCGTTTTATAGGTTCCGCCCGAGGGGGTGCCGTCATAAAGTGCAATCATGCGATGAGAGCGCTCAACCAGATAGTAATTGCGCCGCATCATGCAGTCCGGTGTATAATGATGCTGCACATAGGTTTCCAGATCGCACTGCGCCAGCAGCCGGCGATAACGATCCTGCTGCGGCGTCGTCCAGCGGTCGGCCTGCCCATCAAAGGGAATGGCTGCTTCCAGCCGGATGTCTCCGTGCCGCTCTTTCGCCCTCAGCACCGCTTCACAAAAAAGCATATCGCCGCCCTGCGCCATGCCGCAGATAAAGTGGCGGTAGCCTTCTGCATAGGCCCGCTCCAGCAATTCATCCAATGCCGCTTTACACCGCAGGCATCGTTCACCCCATTCATTCGTCCGCCACGGCAGGCGATTTGGGCGGTGGCCCGTAAAACAGCAGGTGATTTCTTCATTCACTTCGATCACCTCTTAACGCGTATTGTATGATAAATTTCACTCTGCGTCAATCCACTCCCTTGCTTTCCTTTTTGCAGTGTGCTATACTTCCCCCAGACAACTGAACAGAATGTCTTCGGGGCAGGGTGTAATTCCCGACCGGCGGTAAAGTCCGCGAGCCATTTTGGCATGATTCGGTGCAATTCCGATACCGACAGTAAAGTCTGGATGAAAGAAGATGTGTTTTATTTACGCTCCTTTTGCGTGGATAGCAGGCACCTGGAAGGCATTGCTCTTTCGGGTGTTATCTATTTTCAAGGAGTGTTTTTTATGAAAACCAACCGCATTTCTGTCCGGGCCCTTGTGGTCACCTCCATGCTCAGCGCCGTTGCCTTTGTGCTGATGTTTCTGGAGTTCCCGATTCCCATCATGCCCCCCTTTATCAAGCTGGACATCTCCGACTTGCCGCCGCTGCTGGCCTCCTTCGCTCTGGGCCCCATCTACGGCGTGGTGGCAGAGCTGTTAAAAAACCTGCTGCACATCCTCATTCAGGGCAGCTCCACGGCCTATGTGGGTGAGCTGTTCAACTTCCTCTGCGGCAGCTTTATGTGCTTCTTCGCCGGTCTGATCTACCGGCATAAGCGCAGCCGCTCCGGCGCTCTGATCGCCAGTCTGGTGGGCTGCGCCGTCATGGCTCTCGGCTCGGTTCCTCTGAACTATTTCATCGTTTACCCTGCCTATGAGGTGTTTTACCATCTGCCCATGGATGTCATCATCAAGATGTATCAGGTCATTCTCCCCTCCGTTGATGGTCTGCTGGAATGCCTGATGGTCTTTAACCTGCCCTTCACCTTCTGCAAGGGCCTCATTGATGTACTGATCTGCTTCCTGATCTACAAACCCCTCTCCCCCATCCTCCACGGCAGCCACTAAATGAAAATCCAGTTTCTTCCGGCGGTGACTTCAACGGTCACCGCCGTTTTTTCGCCCGATTTATGCTCATATGAGAATATAATCATAGGTTTGACCAACATATCATGCGATGTTATACTGTATTAGTTGGAGGTGTATCCATGAAACGAGTCCTACTGTGCCTGCTGCTGACGCTGACCATGCTGCTGTCCGGCTGCGGCACTCCATCTTCGAAAACTGACCCTGATGTACTGCAAGTGGCTGCCACCACTTACCCCGTTTACCTGCTGACCGAGGCGGTCACCGAGGACATTCCCAATGTGGAGGTCCGACTGATCGTGGATCAGGAAATCAGCTGTCTGCACAACTACACCCTTACCATGCGGGACATGGTTGCGGTGGAGCAGGCGGATGTGCTGGTGCTCAACGGAGCCGGCATGGAGGAATTTCTCTCCGATGTGCTGCGGGACCGGGTGTGCATTGACTCCAGCGCCGGAATGACGCTGATTACCCCGGACGATGGGGCGCATCAGCACGATCACGGTGCCGAGGAAGCTGAGCCGGACCACCATGCGCAGGACCACGCGCAGGAAGAAGCGCACGAACACGACAAGGAATCGGAGCACGAGGAAGAACACTCTTCTGCTCATTCCGGTCATCATCACCACGAACACGATCCCCACATTTGGATGGACCCTCTGCGTGCCATTCAGATGGCAGACAACATTGCCGAGGGGCTCAGCGAGATCGACCCGGAACACGCCGATGCCTTTGCAAAAAACACAGAAGAGATCCGAGAAACCCTGACTACCTTCCACGCAGAAATGCAGACCAAGCTTGGGGACAAGCACTATGATCTCATCACCTTCCACGACGGCTTTACCTACTTTGCCGACTCCTTCGGTATGCACATTCTGGCAGCTGTCGAGGAGGAAGAGGTCAGCGAGGCTTCCGCTGCTGCCATTGTCCACATTTCCGAGTTGGTGCAGGAGCACCACCTCCCCGCCGTATTCACCGAGGTCAACGGCAGCGACGCCACGGCCAATGTCATTGCCCGGGAATGCAATATTAAGACCTATCCCCTGAGTATGGGAATGAGCGGCGACGGCCACGGGCTTTCCGCTTACATGGACATCATCCGCTCCGATATTGAAACGATTATGGAGGCCTATCAGTGAAAAAGCCCATTAAACATCCCAACTGTATGACAGGCTGCCACGGCTCCTGCTGTCTGCGGGTCAAAGATCTGACCGTAGTCCGGGGCGATGACACGCTGCTGGATCAGGTCAGTTTCCACATGCACTGTGGGGAACTGATCGCCCTGATCGGCCCCAACGGTGCCGGCAAGAGCACCCTCTTCAAGAGCCTGCTGGGGCAGTACGACTACACCGGAACCATCACCTATCAGACTGCCGATGGCAAGCATATGAAGCCGCGCATCGGCTATGTGCCTCAGAGCCCCACCTTTGACGCCGGCGATCCGGTAACGGTGCTGGATCTGTTCACCACCGCCATTTCCAATTATCCCGTTTTCCTCCCCACCCCGAAAAAACTGAAGGAGAAGGTGCTCTCCTGTCTGGAGCGAGTCAACGGCGAGTCCCTCATCAACAAGCAAGTGGGCGCTCTGTCCGGCGGTGAATTGCAGCGTGTGCTGCTGGCTATGGCTTTGGAGCCGGTGCCCAACATCCTCATTCTGGACGAGCCCACCTCCGGCGTGGACATCGCCGGTGAGCGGCAGCTGCTGGATTTGCTGGACGACATCCGCTCCAAGTACGATCTGTCCATTCTTCTGTCCACCCACGACTTTGCCACCATTCAGGAAGTGGACAAGGTCATTCTGCTGAAAAAGAGCGTGCTTCGTCAGGGGCCGCCCAAGCTGGTTTTGTCCTCTCCGGAGTTTAAGCATCAATTCCCCGGCGATCATATGCGAGGAGGTGAGATGCAGTAATGGAATTCTGGTATTCTCTGGTGGATCTGCTCCCCTTTGCATGGGCAGAAAACGGCAGTATGTTCTTCATGAAGAACGCGTTGCTGGCCATTCTGGTCATCTCCCCCCTGTTCGGTCTGCTCAGCACCATGGTGGTGCAGGCCAAAATGAGCTTCTTCTCCGACGCTCTGGGCCACAGTGCCTTTGCCGGTATTGCCATCGGCGCCCTCTGCGGGCTCTCCGCTCCCACTTGGTGCGCTGTGGTGCTGGCGGTGGTGTTCGCCCTGCTGTTCAGCCTTGTGCGGCACAGGAGCAATCTGGCCAGCGACACGGTCATCGGTGTGTTTTCCTCCACTGCCGTGGCTCTGGGCATTTTCCTCTCCACTCTGGGCGGCAGCAGCTTTACCAAGTTTAACAGCCTGCTGGTGGGCGACATTCTTTCCGTTTCTCCCACTCAGATCGCTCTCCTCGCTGTCATTCTGCTGGCGGTGATCCTGCTCTGGATCTTTGCCCTGAACCACCTCACCCTCTCCGCCATCCACCCCGCTCTGGCGGACAGCCGAGGCGTCAATCTGCTGCTGGTGGACACTCTGTTCAACTGCACCGTAGCTGTGGTGGTCACTCTGAGCATGACTTGGGTCGGTTTGCTGATGATTAACTCTCTGCTCATCCTGCCGGGTGCCATGGCACGCAACATTTCCAAGAGCATGAAGCAGTACACCCTCTTCTCGGTGCTGGGAGCTGTGGTAGCCGGTATTGCCGGTTTGATGCTCTCTTACTACATCGGCTCTTCCACCGGCGCCAGCATTACGCTGGTTCTCGCCTTCCTTTTCTTGGTGACCTTTGCCTTCCGCAAGAAGCGGCTATAAGAAATCTCACAACAAAAAAACACACAGGCTGCTATGAAAAATCATAGCAGCCTGTGCTTTTTTCTGCTCCGGGATTCCGGGTGGGAATTACTTCCGCGCCTCGGCAATCAGATCGGAGATCTTATTCATGGCATACTTGTCTGCGTACAGACTCACTTCCGGGAACTGCTTATAGTTCGGCAGCATTTCCAGCGTGATGTAGTCATCATAGCCGATCTTGGCAATGGATTTTGCCACCGCTTCAAAGTCCACATCACCAGCAAACAGGTCCACAAAGGCACCGATGCCAGCCTGATCGAAGCGATAGTCGGACATATGCAGCTTTTTGATGTGCTTGCCCAGAATCTCCACCCACTGCTCGGGATAGCCGGTGTAGATGACATTGCCCACATCCAAATACATACCCACATACTCGGAGCCGATCTCATCCAAGAAATGAGCCGTCTCCAGCGGGGACAACAGGAACTTATTCCAGACATTTTCAATGCCGATGGCCACCTTGGCCTGCTCCGCATCCTTGGCAAGACGGGACAGGGCCTCCTGACTGCGCTCATAGGCGACATCATAGCGGATTTTCTCCGGCTTGGACGCAAACTCACATCCCACATAGCCGGGCACCACCAGAATGGTGTCGGCGCCCATCAAATGAGCGGCTTCGATCTGCTTCTGAACAGTGTAAAATGCCTTATCACGGATGGTCTGGCTATCCGACACCAGATTGTTTTCCCACAGGCTCCAAACGCCCACGCTGGGAATTTCCAATCCAAGATCCTCGGCCATACGGCGCATGGACAGAATCTCCTTCTCACTGGTGGACGGATTCAAATATCCGCTTTCACTCATCACCGGCTCCACGCCGTTGTATCCGGCCTTCTGTGCATGCTCGAACATCCAGCGCACATCGGTGGTTTCGGTAAAAGAAAACAGACTGATTCCCTGCTTCATTCTGTACACGCTCCTTTTTTCTTACAGTTGGACGGTCTCGCCGGTTTCCAGCGAAGTCTTGATTGCCAGAATCACCTGCAGCACATGGCGGATATCGCTGGGGGTAATCGCCGTGATGGGAGTTCCCGCATCAATGTGGTTGATGAAATGCTCCAGCTCACACTGGTAGGCATCATAAGGATCAACCTCCAGCATCTGCGCTCCGCCTTCGCCATACAGCCAAGTTTCACGGACTGCAGAGGCCACATCCTCCAGATTGGTTCCGGCACGCATACGGTAGCACACCGCATGCTGATCGCCCACTACATTCAGCTCCATGGTAAAGGGGAAGCCTTCCGGCATCTCAATGATGCTCTCCGAAGTGGCCTTGACCCCATTTTCAAAGGTCAGAGAAGTGGCCACATGATTCCAGCTGCCCAGCTCATTCTGCTGGCCCACAGCATAGACCTGACGCACCTTGCCGAAGATATAGCACAGGTAGTCGATGTCATGCAGGTGCAGGTCAAACAGTCCGCCGCCGCTGTTTTCCGGGCGGCGATACCACTCGCTCCACGCAGGATGCACGGACAGGCGGCTGGCACGGGCGTATTTCACCTTGCCCAGCGCACCGGACTCATACAGTTCCTTGGCTTTGACATACTCCGGCCAGAAACGGACGGCCTGACCCACGGCAAACTGCACGCCGGCCTCTTCCGCCGCATTCAGCATCCGGTCCAGAGATTCCATGGTCAAAGTGACCGGTTTTTCACAGATAATGTGCTTTTTATACTTTGCACCCAGCAGTGCATACTGCTCGTGCAGGAAGGTGGGCAGGCAGATATCCACCACATCCACTTCTGCCGTGGTGAGCATTTCGTCGCCATTGGAATACCATTGGCAGCCTGCTTCTTCTGCCAGCGCACGGCCCTGTGCTTCATTCAGATCACATACAGCAGTGACCTTCGCATTTTTCATGGCTTTATAGGCAGTCAGATGGGTCTTTCCCATGAAGCCAGCGCCGATGATTGCAATACGAACCAAGTCAAACACCTCTTTCACCGTTTACTTCTTGCGGATGTTGTTGATGTTGCTAAGCACCACAGCACCCACAATGATCGCACCGGTGATGATGGTCTGGACATTGGTATCCACGCCCAGAATGTTCATGGCGTTGGAGATCACGCCCATCAGCAGGCAGCCCAGGAATGCACCGCTGATGGTGCCCTTGCCGCCGTCGAAGGTGACGCCGCCGATAATGGCAGCAGCCAGTGCGTTGGTTTCGTAGTTCATGCCGGCATTGGCAGTAATGGAGTCAATACGGGCGATGAACACCATGCTGGCCACAGCGCAGAACAGGCCGGAAATGCCGTACACGACGACCTTATAACGGGTCACATTGATGCCGGACAGGAAGGCGTTCTTCTCATTGCCGCCCAGAGCCACCACACGGCGGCCGAACTTGGTGTAGTTCATCATCACATAAGCCAGAACAATCATCACAATCAGCACCAGCAGCATAGGAGAAAACACCTCAAAGAACTTGACCTTCAGGCCGTCAAAGGCGCCGCCGAAGTTCATGATGCGTCCGCCGGATGCCGTCAGAGCCAGACCGTAGAAGGCCTTGCTGGTACCCAGAGTGATAACCAGAGGAATGCACTTGCTCTTTGCGATAACAAAGCCGTTCAACAGACCGCAGAGCAGGCCGGTGCCCATGCCAGCGACAATGGCCAAAGGCAGAGGCAAGTTGTTATTGATGAGAAGGTACATGACGACGCCGCTGAGCACCATGATGTTGCCGATTGACAGGTCAACACCGCCGGAGATCAGCAAAATGCTCATTGCCATGGTGAGGATGCCCAGCACGCAAATCTGCTGGAAGATGGAAACGATGTTGCTCAGTGCGATAAACTTGGGGTTGATGATGGAAATTGCAACCACAATCACCGCAATGACGATAGCCAGCAGCACGCGCTGATCTTTCACCAGCTTCTTCGCCGTGGAGGTCTTGCTCAGATTATCTGCCATTTTTCTTCACTCCTAATGCTCGTTTAATGATTTCCTGCTCATTGATCTGCTCGCCGTTCAGTTCGCAGTCAATGTTGCCGTCGCGCACAACCAGAACGCGGTCGCTCATACTAATCAGCTCAGGCATATCGGAGCTGATCATGATGATGCATTTGCCCTGCTTGGTCAGCGCACTCATCTGCTTGTAGAACTCCGCCTTGGCATTCACATCAATGCCACGGGTGGGCTCGTCAAAGATATAGATGTCCTGCTCCGCAAACAGCCACTTGGCCAGAACCACCTTCTGCTGGTTACCGCCGGACAGATACACAGCTTCCGTCCAGACACTGGGGGTCTTGACCCGCAGTTCCTTCAACAGGTTAGCCACCAGAGGCGGGAACTTCTTGACATTCACAAAGAAGCCCTTGATTTTTTCCCGCAGACCCAGAATGGTGGAGTTCTCCAGCACGCTGGCGTGCAGCATCAGACCCAGCTGCTGACGGTCCTCGGTAATGAAGGCAATACCGGCGTTGATGCTGTCATTGGGGTTCTTGATCTTGACTTCCTTGCCGTTGATCAGAATCTGACCGCCATAGCGATGGTCGGCACCCACCAGAGCGCGCATCATCTCGGTACGGCCGGAGCCCACCATGCCGGAAAAGCCCACGATTTCGCCCTTACGGACCGTGAAACTCACCTTGGGACTGTCCTTGGTCAGCTGCAAGTCCTTGACCTCCAGCATCACATCACCGATTTCGCTCTTTTCCTTGTCGTAGAACATATCCACGGGACGGCCCACCATGTCCTGAGTGATGGTGGTGATGGGAATATCACGATTTTCGTTTGTATAGGTGCTGACCACTGCGCCATCACGGATGACCGTGATGCGGTCTGCGATCTGCACAACTTCATTCAGGAAATGGGAGATATAAATAATACCAATGCCCATCTCTGTAATTCGCTTCGTCAGTTCCAGAACCTTTGCCGCATCCTCTACATTGAACATAGAGGTGGGCTCGTCCATAATCAGCACACGAGGACGGACACTCAGTGCCTTCAAAATCTTCACAAACTGCTGATCGGAAACAGAAAGGTTCTCAATTTTCGTTTCCAGCTTCAGGTCGATGCCCAATTCGGTCATCTGACGCCGAGCTTCCGCTTCCATCGACTTATAGTCGATCAGACCAAAGCCCTTGGTCTTTTCATTGCCCACATAGATGTTCTCAACCACATCCATGCTGGGCACCAAGTCATTTTCCTGATACACAATATTGATGCCAAGCTCCTTCGACTGAGCCGGCTCCAACTTCTTGTAACTCGTTCCGTCCACTTCAATCGTGCCGGAAGTGGGCGTATATGCGCCGGACAACACCTTCATCAGGGTGGATTTGCCTGCGCCGTTCTCTCCCACGAGGCAATGCACCTCACCGGGATAAACATCGAGCGTAATGCCCGAAAGTGCCCAAACACCAGAGAACTCCTTTCGAATATCTCGCATGGAGATCACCGGTTTACTGTTTTCGTAATCGATTTTCATGCAGCTCTCACCTTCTTCTGAACATAACACCGGCCAACCGGGCGTAACGGAGGGTAAATAACCCAGCCATTCCGCCACAGCCGGCCGGTGGTTTATCGGATGATCTTATTTCACTGCGTTATGCAGCTCAAATTCGGATCACTGGTTCTGCAGGAAGTCGTAAGCGGCTGCGTAGTCATCCCAAGCAATGTAGGAGCTGGTGTCATCAGCAGCGACAGGGATAACGGGCAGAGCGGTGAACTTCTCAGCGGGAGTCTCGCCCAGAGCAACCTGGCTGTACAGGTTCATGAAGGTCTTAACACCCTGAACAGAAACAGGAGCGGTCATGTTGGCAGCCTCGACGCCGTCCTGCAGCATCTTGTAGCCATCGGGAGATCCGCCGGTGGAAACGATCGGAATGTTCTCCATGCCGGCGTCCTTCAGAGCGTTGAAGCAGCCCTGAGCCATCATGTCGTTGTTAGCGAAGATGTAGTCGAACTCGGTGCCGGAGTTGATCAGGTCAGTGGTCACATTGTAGGCCTTGTCGGTCAGCCAGTCGCCGTGCAGCACGGAAACGACCTCAACCTTGCCGTCCAGCTCTTCCAGAGCACGGTCAACGCCTTCCTGATACTTCTCGTACACACCGGCGCCCTGCTGGCCAGCGCAGAAGAAGATCTTTGCGCCTTCCTTCTGCTCTGCGATCCACTTGATGGCAGCTTCGCCGATCTTGTCGTACTCGCAGGCAACGGAAGCGATGTAGTCGCCGGGATTGTCGATATCCATGGCGAAGTTCTCAACGGTCACGGGGATGCCGGCTTCGTTGGCCATCTTGACCAGCTGAGCACCCTGCTCGGTGGAGATGGGGAAGATGGAGATGCCATCCACACCCTGCTGGATCAGAGACTCCATAGCAGTGACGGACTCCTCCAGGCTGTTCTTGGAGTCGAGGACCACGGTCTTGACGCCGTTCTGCTCAGCAGCATACTCGAATGCACGGGCAGAGTACTCGTTCCAAATGTCGGACATGTCATATGCGATGTAACCGAAGGTCAGATCCTTCTCGCCCTCGGGCTGAGAAGAAGTGCCGGGGTTGGAAGCAGCACTGCCATCAGAAGCAGTACCGCCGCCGCAAGCGGTCATGCCCAGAGTAAGCATAACAGCCAGCATGATTGCAAGAATCTTTTTCATGTTTTTTCCTCCTAAGAAAATTTATTTTCACGGTCGATACCGGGAAAACCAAAGTAATTACAGCGTAAAGCCGTGTGCCTTGAGGTAGGCAGCAGAGGTACGAACAGCCTCGTTGATCTCCTCCAGATTACGGGGACCGGCCTGAGTGAACTCGATTTCCAAGCTGAAGGGAGAATTGTTATTTGCCTTCGCCAGCTTCTCGAAAATCGTCTCAAAGTCCACATAGCCTTCGCCCAGTGCGGGGAAGTTCCACTCCTGACGCTCACCGGCTTTGTCCTTCAGATGCAGATAAGCGATGTCCTCCATGCAGGTATCCACATCATCAGCCGCATCCACATCGCCGTAGAACACGCAGTTTGCGGTGTCGTAGTTGATCTTCACTCGGGGAGAATCCACCAAATCCACGATTTCCTTCATGACGGTGCCGGTGGCGTGGTCGCCGTGCAGTTCCAGCACCAGAGTCAGATCATACTTTTCCAGCTCCGGCAGCAGGCTGCGGATATTACCGGCCAGCAGCTCGTTGGAGGCGGTGGCATTGTCCTTCAGATGTGCCTCACCGATGGAGGACACGATGTACTGGCAGCCAAAGAAGTGTGCCATGCGCATATTCATCACAAAGTCAGGCAAACGCTGCGTATCCATCAGATTGCAGTGGCCGCTCATGGAGAAGGGGATCAGGTTCAGCTGCTCCAGCTTGTCCTTCACTCCGCACAGCTTTTCAAAGCTCTGGTCCGGGAACACATGCTCCGTCCATCCCTTGGTAGCGGTCAGCTCCACATAGTGGAAGCCAGCTGCCGCAATTCCTTCCAGGGACTCTTCCACGGAATATCCGTGATAACAATTCGAGTTGACGCCAATGATACGATTCATTTTGCAACCGCCTTTCCTGTTTTCGATTCTCCCCTTCCCTGCCTTAACGCAGGAACGGGCCGTCCGGCATTTCTCCGGAAAAATCATAGTGATGATTGATATAATACTGGGCCGCTCCGGTCAGTTCAGAATCCAGCCCCAAACGAGAATACTGAAGTTTAACCCGGGACACAAATTCCCGGAAGCCAATCTTGGACAGCGCCGCATGAACTTCCTTTAGGAAAGAAGGGCCAAGATTCACGCCGGTACCGCCGATGACAATCAGTGAAGGATTGAACATGGAAATCAGATTGGACAGGCCAAACGCCAAATCCTGCGCCAGCTCCCGAATCAATTTCAAAGCCGCCTCGTTTCCATTCTCAGCCAACGCTCCCACATCGCTGAACAACGGACGCCGTCCGTTGGGCAAGTCTTTACTCAGACCGCAGGCATCCGCCCGTTCATCCAAAGCATACTCGCCGATCAGCCGTTCCAGACAGCCTTTATTTCCGCACAGGCACTGGGGCCCATTGTGGTCAATGGAGAAGTGTCCGAACTGGGTGGACATACCGCCCGCACCACGGAGCATCTTGCCGTCTGCAAATAGGCAGGCACCGACGCCGCGGGACACATTGATATAGGCATAAAACGGATCTTCAATTTTGGTGAACACGCTCTCTGCATAGGCAAAGCATGCGGTATCATTCAAAATACACAGCGGATAGCCCACCATCATATCCGTCAGCTGCTGCACCACCGGGTCAGAGAAGGTGATTCCCAGCACGGTAGAATTGATGCGGCGGCGGATGTCATCCACGATGCCCGGAACAATGATGCAAACACCCATCAGCCGGGCCGCTCCCACCTCGGGCAGCAAAATATCGAAAAACGAATGTCGGATGCATTCGATGCTGTTTTCCTGTTCGCAGATCGGAATCTGATCCCGAAAAGCCAGCGTACTGTCTGAGGATACCAACGCAATATCCAGTCGGGTTCTTCTCCAGCTGATGACGGCCACCACATTATCGTCGCCGTCCACACGCAGCTCATTGGGATGTCTGCCCTGCAACCGGCTCACCGTAACGCCGCAGTCCTCAATGTATCGGCCGGCAATCAGTTCATCTACCAGACTGGACACCGTAGTCTTGCTCAGCTTGGACTGCTTTGCAAGGGTGGCCCGGGAAATACCGGCATTTTGGTCGATCATCTGGTATATATTTCGAAGATTTCGTGCGCGAATGATCTGTTGTGTAAGCATGGAATTTCCTTTCTTGTTATGTTAAGTTTGTCCAGTGACCTTACCAACTGTCACCTAATCCTAGCACATTGTTAAAGAATATACAAGGCCTTCTATTATTTTCAGCTGTTTGCCCATCTCACTCCTTGATTTCTTGGTTATTTCCACCAATTTCTCTCTTCTCGTTCTCGTTCGACACGGAATCTCCTTCGTAAATTCGATGTTTTCTTCCCTCTCTCCATATGCAAGCAGGCAGAAATGTGCTAGACTCTGTGTGTATGAGTAAGAAAACCGAGAAAAGGAGTCTTCCCCCATGAGATCACCCGAATTACTTTCCATGATCCGTGAAATGCCGAAAGCGGAAAACCACCTCCACATTGAGGGTTCCACCACGCCCCGTACCGCCATCAAGATTGCCAAGCGAAACAAAATCGACCTGCCTTTTGCTTCGGAAGCTGCGATTTTGAAGCACATTGAGGAGAATGTGGTCGACCTCACCACCTTCCTCCAGTGCGACCGGCTCTTCAACTCCGTCTGCCTCCACGAGGAGGATTTTTACGATGTGGTTTATGACATCGGTGAGGACGCCAGCAAGCAGAACATTGTCTATCAGGAGCTGCACATGGACTATCCCCTCAACGGTGCCAGAGGTGTGCCCATGGATGTCTACATGAAGGGCTGCGAGGCCGGCCGTCAGGCGGTCAAGCGTGATTTCGGCATTGAAATGGTATTCATCGCTGCCGTGGATCGCACTCAGTCTCCGGAGGACTGCCTTTCCTTTGTCAAGCAGCTGGAGCCTTACCGCCACATCATTGACGGTCTTGGCATGGACTGCGATGAGCGTGGCTATCCCTGCCGTCTGCACAAGGAAGCCTTTGCTCTGGGTGGTGAAATGGGTCTGTTCCGCACCGCTCACGCCGGTGAGGACGACGGCTGCCAGAACATCTGGGAGGCACTCAACGATCTGGGCTGCCAGCGCATCGACCACGGCGTGCGTGCCATTGACGATCCTGCTCTGATGAAGGAGCTGGCTGACCGTCAGGTGATGCTGGCCATGTGCACTCGTTCCAATGTGATGACCGGCGCAGTGCCGGAGCTTGCCGCCCATCCCATCAAGACCTTTATGGATTCCGGCATTCTCTGCTCCGTCAGCTCCGACGATCCCCCCTACATCGGCAATCTGCTGTGGGAATATCAGGGACTGGTGGATGAGCTTGGCTTTGGCGAGGACGATATTCTCACTCTCGCCCGCAATGCCTATCAGTATTCCATCAAGGGTCAGCACCTGCTGCCCGCCTTTGATGCTTGGGTCAAGGAATGGAAGGCTCAGCACTGATTTGATAAGAACACAAAATGCCGCTCACGGAATCCTCCGTGAGCGGCATCTTTTTGATTAACAAGGCAAGGTGTAGAGCGCATCTGCCCGGCTTAAATCTGCAAACAGTAGTCCCTCCGGCTGCCAGAAGGTGAACGCAACGATCAGCACGATCACCGCCAGCAGTCCCAGCAGCAGCAAGCCTTTCCAACGCTCACCGATCTCTATCCAAGCCGCGGCGAGAAATGCAATCAGCTCCACCACCATCATTCCCACCACATCCACCAGAATCTGCTCCATTCCAATGCGGATATGCACCACCCATCCAAATATCAGCAGCAGACCGCTGCCCAACAAGGTCGCAAAATACCAGCTTGGCTTTTGCTCTACCTGCTGTCGGGTCATTCCCCAGCCAACCAACAGCATGGGCCAGAACAGGATTTTCAGATGCTCCCAAACGCTCTCCCGCACCGGGGAGAGAACAGCAAACACCACATTGGGTGAAAGGTCATAGAGAAAGTGGAAGAGAAATCCCCCTGCCACGGTCAATGCATAGGCTGCCAGCCAACGCCGCCAAGTCCGTTTCATATCCTGCACCCCTTCCTCGCTTCAGCCTATGTCCATTTCTCGTTTTTATACCTATTGCAGTCCTTCGTCTCCTGCTGTATGATGAAGAAAAGGACACGGAGGTGCATGACGATGACACAAGAAGCTCTGCGGGCAGAAATTCGGGCTCAGATTCGTTCCGGCTGCCACATCAAGCTTTTGGGTGACAGCCTGACCATTGGCGCAGGCAGCAGTGACGATGACCGCACCGGCGAGCTCATCTATCCCCCCTTTTACGGGCAAAAAGGCGCTCGTTGCTGGGCTTCCCTACTGCGAGAACACACGGCTCGCTTTGGCTGCACGGTGGAGAACTTTGGCTGCTATGGCACTACCAGCGATGAGATGATGACGCATTTGGACACGCTCTATCAGCCGGAGCAGGACGAGGTCGTGTTCTGCATGATTGGCTCCAACGACAAAAAGGTGGCCAACGGCATGGAGCATCTTCGCCGCAATCTGACCGCTCTTTGTGAGAAGGTACTCAGTGACGGAAACCATCTTGTACTCATGACGCCCAACCCTGCCACTGCCGCAAATGACGCTAAGCCCACCCGAATCTACCCTCAGTCCAAGGTGGCAGAAACCATCCGCTGTGTCGCCGAAAAGTACGCGGACCGGGTGTTGCTGATTGACCACTATCTCGCTATGGAGGCGGAGTGTGTCCTGCGCGGCTGCACGATGGAAGAATTTCTTCAGGTAGGCGTTGGTCCGGACAATGACGGCCTGCATCCCGGGGACGACGGTTACTATTTCTATTTTGAACACATCTGCGTCTGTCTGGGGTTATAATGCAGCGGAGCGTATCCATCGGATACGCTCCGTGATTCAAAAGAGGCGAAGCAAGACCAAAATCAAGCCGTAGACCACACTGGCAGAGACACCCCAGACCAGCACCGGACCGGCAATGGTGAACATCTTACAGGCCATGCCGCCTGCAGTTACAAGGCCTTCGCTTTTGAATTCCACCGCAGGGGATGCGATGGAGTTTGCAAAGCCGGTCACCGGCACCAGCGTGCCTGCTCCGGCAAACTTTGCAATATGGCAGTACAAGTCCAAGTCCGTCAGCAGCACTGACAGGAAAATCAATGTGATCGTTGCTGTCGTAGAGGACATCTCTTTGTCCAGTCCCAGCTTTTGATACCATGTGAGAAACAGCTGCCCCAATGCACAGATGCCTCCGCCTACTACAAAGGCCCAGAACAGATCTTTGCCCATGGGGGATAGCTTTGCCATGGACTGCACCAGCTTGCTGTACTCATTTTTGTTCATCTTCATGGAAAAACCACTCCTTCTGCCCCATAGTTTGGCTCGGAGTGGTTTTTTTATTCCAATTTTTATTTCGTTAACTGATTCTCCAGCACATCTTCCAGAATACCAATGAGAGCGTTCGACCGGAGATAGCCTTCCGCTGTGAAGTGCCACCGTCCCTCCGTCTGTTCCGCCCAACCGTAAGTGGCAAAGAAGCGAAGCTGTTCCTCCAGCGAGGTGCAGTCAATTTGAAACAGCCGCTCTGCTTCCGGTATGGAAATTCCCCACCGGGTGCGAAGCCGCAGCAGCACATACTCTCTGGCCCGTTCCGATGCGTCAATGGGAATTCCCGGCTCCCATTCTGTTTTGCCTTCTGCCACACCCTGACATAAGACACTGAGACTTCGGGGAATGGCTCTGCGCACACCGTCCACATAGCTGTGGGCAGCCGGACCAAGGCCAAGATACTCCTGTCCCAACCAATACCGCAGATTATGTCGGGAATGCTTGCCCTGTCGGGCAAAATTCGAGATTTCATACTGGTGCAGTCCTGCTTGCTCCAACCGATCCACCATCCAGAGATACATATCTGCCTGCCCGTCATCGTCCGCCAAGGTCAGCTCCCGCCGATGAAGAAAGAGGGGCGTGCCCTCTTCCAGCTTCAGGCCATAACAGGAAAGATGATCCGGATGCAGCGCCAGCAGGGCTTCCACAGATTTCTGCCACGAATCCATGGTCTGATCCGGCAGGCCGTAAATCAAATCCAAAGAGAGGTTATCAAAGCCTTCCTCCCGGGCGGTATAGAATGCGTTTTGTGCCGTTTGGAAATCATGCAGGCGTCCAACCCGGCGCAGCTCCTCGTCGTCCGCCGACTGGACCCCTATGGAAAGACGGTTGATTCCCGCACGCTTTGCTCCTTGCAGCCAAGGACGCAGGGCACTGTCCGGATTGCACTCCGCAGTAACCTCGCAATCCTCCGTCAGGGAAAAGCACTTGCCAATCAAATTCAGCTCTTCGGACAGGTATTCGATGGGATAGCAGGAAGGTGTTCCACCCCCAAAATAGACGGTATCCACCCTGCGGCCGATATGCTTCTCCCCCAATCGGGGAATCATCTGCATCAGGGCCTGATGATACTGTTCCATCGCATCTTTTCCGGCCGAAAGAGAGTAAAAATCGCAGTAGGCGCACTTGCGCACACAAAACGGGATATGGATATAGATGCCCAAAGAATTGGGATCGTATGAATTTTTTTCAATCAGATACGGCATAGCCTGTCCCTTTCACCGCTTGACGAAGTTCAGCGGTCATGATATAACCAAGTTCGGAGGTGAAACCATGGTTCGTTTAGAGTATACCATACCCGAGGTGCGGCAGGGCAAAGAAATTGCAAATTTTCTGAAATTGGATCTTTGCTTTTCCACACTCAGTCGCAAAAAACTCCGGGACACCCCCAACGCCCTGCTGCTGGACGGAAAACCCGTTCCAGTCTATACCGTTCCTCGGCCCGGTCAGGTGCTTACCATCCTTCTTCCCGATGATCCTCCCTCCCCCATTGAGCCGGTTTCCGGGGATTTAGATATTCTCTTTGAGGACGAGCATCTTCTCATTCTCAACAAGGCCGGTGGCGTCACGGTTCATCCGGGGCCTGACCATCACGGGGACACTCTGGGCAATTTCCTCACCTTCTACTATCAATCCAAGGGAGAAAATCACCTGTTCCGCCCGGTCAACCGACTGGACAAGGGCACCAGCGGATTGATGTGTGTGGCAAAACACGCCTATGCTGCCCAGCGACTCAGCGATTCATTGCACACTCCCGCATTTCAGCGCACTTATCTGGCTGTTTGCGAAGGAACACCCGACCCACAAGAGGGCTGCATCACGGCTCCCATCGGACGGCTGGATGGTTCGGTGATTGCCCGGACCGTTCGTCCGGATGGGAAAGAATCCCTCACCCGGTATCAGGTAGTCACCTCCCTCTCTGACCGCAGTCTGGTCCGTGTCACTCCCGAAACCGGCCGCACCCACCAAATCCGGGTACACATGGCTCACATTGGACATCCTCTGCTGGGAGATTTTCTCTACGGAACGGAAGATCACCAGCTCATCTCCCGTCCGGCGCTTCACTCCGCATTCCTGCGGTTTCAGCACCCTATCACCGGGGAAGAACTGGAGTTTGAGTCTCCTTTACCGCCGGATATGGAGGCGCTTTTGCACTGACAAACCATGAATTTCATTAAAAAACAAACCCAGATGTATCCCGACCGTTCTGACGGAATGCATCTGGGTTTTTCAATTCAGTTTTCCACAGGCCTTTGGAAAATTATCACAATCCTGTTCAATTTTCCTTGGGGGTATCCATCTGAACCGTAAGTACGGGGAACACCATGGTGATTCCAACCTGATCGAAGGTCTTCTTCACCTGCTCCATCAGATCAAAATAAACCTCCCAATAGTCCTCGGTTTTTGCCCATGCACGCATGGTATAGGAGATGGTGCTGTCGTTATAAGCGCTGACACGGACGAAGATTTGGTCCTTATCTACTACTTTATCATGGTTTTCCACCGTAGCACGAATGGCAGTCTTCACGCGCTCCATATCGTTTTCATAGCCCACACTGAACACCAGATCCACGCGGCGCTTTCCCTCGGAGGTATAATTGACCACCGTGGCAGCAGCGATGTTACTGTTGGGCATGGTAATGCGCTTATTGTCGGCGGTATTGATCTTGGTATTGAGGATACTGACCTCCATAACGATGCCTTCCACACCGGAAATGGCAATGTAATCACCGACGCCGAAGGGCTTGGCCATCAGCAGCAGAATGCCGCCGAACAGGTTGGACAGCACTCCAGAAGCAGCCAAAGCAAAGGATGCAGAAACCACGCTGGCCAGTGCGACCAGAGAGGACATCTCAAAGCCCAGTGCATCCGCAATAATCACAACGGCGATGAAGTAGATCACCACACGGGCAGCTGCCGTCAGGAATTTGGCAAGAGTGGCGTCCATCTTGCACCGCTCCATCGTCCGATTCAACAGCCGCAGCAAGAATTTACCGAAGGAGACTACCAAAATGGCTGCAACAACGGCGGCCAGCAGACGGGTGGATGCAAGGGTACTCAGCTCTTTCAGAATTTGCGTTACAGTTTCCATGTTCACTCTCCCATTCTGTAAAGAAAAAAGGACCGGCTCAATGAGCCGGTCCTTTCAAACTCATAAGGATCGATTATTCGTTGATAGCAACGACAACGCCGGAACCGACGGTACGGCCACCCTCACGGATAGCGAAACGCAGGCCAGCCTCGATAGCGATAGGAGTGATCAGCTCGACGTCCATCTCGACGTTATCGCCAGGCATGCACATCTCGGTGCCCTCGGGCAGCTGGATGATGCCGGTCACGTCAGTGGTACGGAAGTAGAACTGAGGACGATAGTTGTTGAAGAAAGGAGTATGACGGCCGCCCTCTTCCTTCTTCAGGACGTACACCTGGCCACGGAACTTGGTGTGGGGGTGAATGGAGCCGGGCTTGCACAGGACCTGACCACGCTCGATGTCGGTCTTGTTGATGCCACGCATCAGAGCACCGATGTTGTCGCCAGCCTCAGCGAAGTCCAGAGTCTTGCGGAACATTTCCAGACCGGTGATAACGGTGGAGCGCTTCTCCTCCTGCAGACCAACGATCTCGACGGTATCGCCCATCTTAACAACGCCACGCTCGACACGGCCGGTAGCAACGGTGCCACGACCGGTGATGGTGAAGACGTCCTCAACGGGCATCAGGAAGGGCAGGTCAGCCTTACGCTCGGGGGTCTTGATCCACTCGTCGACAGCAGCCATCAGTTCCTTGATGCAAGCATAATCAGGATGGTTAGGATCGGTGGACTCGCAGGTCAGAGCGTTCAGAGCGGAACCCTTGATGATGGGGGTCTCGTCGCCGGGGAAGCCATACTCGTCCAGAGTCTCGCGGACTTCCATCTCGACCAGCTCCAGCAGCTCCTCGTCGTCAACCTGGTCGCACTTGTTCAGGAAGACCAGAATGTAGGGAACGTTAACCTGGCGAGCCAGCAGCAGATGCTCCTTGGTCTGAGCCATGGGGCCATCGGTAGCAGCGATAACCAGGATGCCGCCGTCCATCTGAGCAGCGCCGGTGATCATGTTCTTGATATAGTCGGCGTGGCCGGGGCAGTCAACGTGAGCATAGTGACGGTTGTCAGTCTCATACTCAACGTGAGCGGTGTTGATGGTGATACCACGCTCGCGCTCCTCGGGAGCCTTATCGATGCTGGAGTAATCGGTGTAATCAGCATAACCCTGCAGACCCAGCCACTTGGTGATGGCGGCGGTCAGAGTGGTCTTGCCGTGGTCAACGTGGCCGATAGTGCCGATGTTGACATGGGGCTTAGTACGCTCAAATTTTGCTTTAGCCATTTTGAGTATCCTCCTTAAGAATGAATAATCGGTATTTGGGGTATAATCCGCACATTTACGCACACATTGTACCCCATCCGGCCGGAAAATGCAACAGCATTTTCCGGCATTTTAAGAACTTTTAGTTGCGGTTAGCGCGACCGGCAATGATCTTCTCAGCGATGGACTTGGGGATCTGAGTGTAGTGGCTGGGCTCCATGGTGTAGTTGCCGCGGCCCTGAGTCTTGGAACGCAGGTCGGTAGCATAGCCAAACATCTCAGCCAGAGGCACGAATGCATCGATCTGAATGGCGCCGTTACGATCCTCCTGACCGCGGATTTCACCACGGCGGGCGATCAGGTCACCCATGACGTTGCCCATGTATTCCTCAGGCACAGTCGCGGAAACCTTCATCATGGGCTCCAGCAGCACAGGGTTTGCCTTGCGGCAAGCTTCCTTGAAAGCCATGGAACCGGCGATCTTAAAGGCCATTTCAGAGGAGTCAACCTCATGATAAGAACCATCGTACAGAGTGACCTTCACGTCAACGACCTGATAGCCAGCCAGAACGCCGGCCTGCAGAGCGCCCTGAATACCGGCATCGATAGCAGGGATATACTCCTTGGGGATGGAGCCGCCGACGGTAGCGTTGACGAACTCGTAACCCTTGCCGGACTCGTTGGGCTCGACAATGATCTTGACATGACCGTACTGACCGGAACCGCCGGACTGACGCTTGTACTTGGTATCCTGGTCAACCTTGGTGGTGATGGTTTCCTTGTAGGCAACCTGAGGTGCACCAACATTGGCCTCAACCTTGAACTCGCGGAGCAGACGGTCGACGATGATCTGCAGATGCAGCTCGCCCATACCAGCAATGATGGTCTGGCCGGTCTCTTCGTCGGTGTAGGTCTTAAAGGTGGGGTCTTCCTCAGCCAGCTTCAGCAGAGCAACCGTCATCTTCTCCTGACCAGCCTTGGTCTTGGGCTCGATGGCGACGCGGATAACGGGCTCGGGGAACTCCATGGACTCCAGAATGATAGGAGCATTCTCAGCGCACAGGGTGTCACCAGTGGTGGTGTTCTTCAGGCCGACAGCAGCGGCGATATCGCCGGCGTAGACGGTCTCCAGATCCTCACGATGGTTTGCATGCATCTGCAGCAGACGACCGAAGCGCTCCTTCTTGCCCTTGGTGGAGTTCAGGAGGCTATCACCGGCATTGATGGAGCCGGAATAGACGCGGAAGAAGGTCAGACGACCAACAAAGGGGTCAGTCATGATCTTGAAAGCCAGAGCGGAGAAGGGCTCGTCATCGCTGGCATGGCGCTCTTCCTCTTCCTCGGTATCGGGGTTAACACCCTTCATGGACTCGATGTCAGTGGGAGCGGGCATGTAGTCAACGATGGCATCCAGCAGCTTCTGAACGCCCTTGTTACGGTAGGAAGTACCGCAGACCACGGGCACGCACAGGTTCTCAAGAGTACCCTTACGCAGTGCAGCGCGGATCATGTCGGTGGGAACTTCCTGCTCTTCCAGAACCAGCATCATGATCTCTTCGTCGATGTCAGCCAGGGAGTCCAGCATCTTGGTGCGGTACTCCTGAGCCTGCTCGAGCATATCCTCAGGGATTTCCTCGACGCGCATATCCTTGCCCATCTCGTCATAGTAGACGTCGGCCTTCATCTCGACCAGGTCGATGATACCACGGAAGGTATCCTCAGCACCAATGGGGAGCTGAATCGGAATTGCGTTGGCCTTCAGACGCTCGGCGATCATGTCCAGAACGTGGTAGAAGTTGGCACCCAGAATGTCCATCTTGTTGACATAGATCATACGGGGAACCTTATAGTTATCAGCCTGACGCCAAACGGTCTCAGACTGAGGCTCGACGCCGCCCTTGGCGCACATGACGGTCACAGAGCCGTCCAGCACGCGCAGGGAACGCTCGACCTCAACGGTGAAGTCGACGTGGCCCGGGGTGTCGATGATGTTAATGCGATGGGGTTCAAACTGCTTCTGGGATCCAGACCAGAAGCAAGTGGTAGCAGCGGAAGTGATGGTAATACCACGCTCCTGCTCCTGAGCCATCCAGTCCATGGTAGCGGAACCATCATGGGTCTCGCCCACCTTGTGGTTCACGCCAGTGTAGTACAGGATACGCTCAGTAGTGGTCGTCTTACCAGCATCGATGTGAGCCATGATACCGATATTTCTGGTTCTATCCAGACTAACTTTTCTAGCCATAAATCAGTATCTCCTCTACAATTACCAACGATAATGGGCAAATGCCTTGTTGGCTTCGGCCATCTTGTGGGTATCTTCACGCTTCTTCACGGAGTTACCAGTGTTGTTGGCAGCATCCATGATCTCGCCGGCCAGACGGTCGGCCATGTTCTTCTCGCTACGGCTGCGAGAATAAGCAGTCAGCCAGCGCAGAGCAAGAGTCTGGCGGCGTGCGGGACGCACTTCCATGGGGACCTGATAGGTGGCACCGCCGACACGGCGAGCCTTGATCTCCAGAGAAGGCATAATATTTTCCATAGCGGCTTCGAAAACCTCCATGGGTTCTTTTCCGGTCTTTTCCTTGATGGTATCGAACGCATCATAGACAACCTTCTGGGCAACACCCTTCTTGCCGTCGAGCATGATGCTGTTGACCAGCTTAGTCACCAGGATGGAACTGTAAATAGGATCGGGCAGAACTTCCCGCTTGGGTACATTTCCTCTTCTGGGCACTTTGCTTCCCTCCTTCATTTAAAATGACTTCATAGGTACTCGAATGCATTATTTCAGCACCCGTACATGGCGGACAGTTCCTTGTGAACTTGTCCGGTGCCTGCCGAGAGGTCTACCCATATCAATCTATATGAATAAACTCCAGGCAAGGCTTTCGCCTTGCGCATGAGCGCAATGCATTTTTCGTGTAGACGCAGTAAGAAATTACTTCTTGCCGGCCTTGGGACGCTTGGCACCGTACTTGGAGCGAGCCTGCATACGACCGTTGACGCCCTGGGTATCCAGAGTGCCGCGGATGATGTGGTAACGCACGCCGGGAAGGTCCTTAACACGGCCGCCACGAATCATGACGACAGAGTGCTCCTGCAGGTTATGGCCGACACCGGGGATGTAAGCGGTGACTTCATAACCGTTGGACAGACGAACACGAGCGATCTTACGCAGAGCAGAGTTAGGCTTCTTAGGAGTAGAAGTACGGACTGCGGTGCAAACGCCACGCTTCTGAGGAGAAGGAGCATCGGTCTCCTTATTCTTCAGGGTGTTCTTGGTCTTCTGAAGGGCAGGGGAGTTGGACTTGGACACAGAGGTCTTTCTTCCGCTACGAACCAGCTGGTTAAAAGTAGGCATTGAACAGTTCCTCCTTTCTTGGATTGATCGAGATATATTTTAACAAATATTCCTTGGGAATATTCGCTAAAAACAAAATTACTCTGCCAAAACGGCAGCAACGGCACAGCCCAGCGTAATTCCGCAGGCAGCGCCTAAATCTTTCATATGGGGGACCGTTTCCACCGGAACCTGCGTCACCTGACACAGCTCCAGAATCGGGTCCGTCACCTGAGGATCGGCATCCAGAGCCAGAAACACCAGTTGTGCTTCTCCACGCTGGACTGCCTTCCGTGACTGTTTGACCCCGACCACTTTATGTTCCGTTTGCAGTTGGGTGATCAAACAATTCACCGTTCCTTCCATAAAAGAGCGCAAAATACGCCCATACCAGTACAAGTACGCATTATAGCACAGCGGCACAACATCGTCAAGATGATTTTCATAGAAAAAGAAACTTTTATGCTCTTTTCCCCTGCTATGCATAATTTGTCCCAACTTTTTTATTTTATTGGTTTTTTCCCACTGCGTCAAGGATTTTTCCCGTTCACAAGGCACAAAAAGGCACTGTCCGAAGACAGTGCCTTTGTTACATTTAACCGCGGTAGGTTTTGAGTGCCTGTGCCAGCTGATCCGGACAGGAGGTGCTCTTCATTCCGCAGCGGATTCCCTCCATGCGAGAGATCGCTTCGTCCACGGGCATGCCCTTAATCAAACTGGAGATACCCTGCAGGTTACCACTGCAGCCGCCGGTGACACGGCAGCTCTGAATAACGCCGTGATCCACCTCAATCTCCATGTACTGAGAGCAGACTCCCTTAGGACGATATTGAATGGTTTCCATCTTAGTAGTTTACCTCTCTGCGCTCAAAGTAGGCCTGAGGATGTGCGCACACAGGGCAAACCTTAGGAGCTTCCTTGCCTACATGGATGTGACCGCAGTTACGGCAGATCCAAACCGTATTCTCGTCATCGGTCTTAAAGACCAGATCGCCTTCCACATTGGCCAGCAGAGCCAAGTAGCGCTCTTCGTGCTCCTTCTCAATGGCTGCGACTGCATCGAACAGGTAGGCCAAACGGGTGAAGCCTTCCTCACGAGCAGTGGCTGCCATCTCAGGATACATGGAGGTCCACTCATCATGCTCACCCTCCGCAGCGGCACGCAGGTTGGAAGGGGTATCGGAAATACCGCCCAGTTCCTTGAACCAAATCTTGGCATGCTCCTTCTCGTTGTTGGCCGTCGCTTCAAAAATAGCGGCGATCTGCTCATAGCCTGCCTTCTTTGCAGCGGAGGCAAAGTAGGTGTACTTGTTGCGAGCCTGAGACTCACCGGCAAAGGCAGCCCACAGGTTAGCTTCCGTCTTAGAACCCTTCAATTCCATAGTAAAATCTCCTTTTCCTTTATATTTGTGTATATCCTATCCCTATTTTGTGGGAACACACTTACATCCGTGCTGAACCGGTTTCCTTCCCGCAGTCCTTGCACACACCGTAGAACAAACGGGTTTCCCGATACATCAAGCCGCCGATCTGTCCGCACAGCTTTCTCGCTTCGTCCTCACTGGACTGCGGCAGCGGCACATCAAAAACTTGTCCGCACTTCTCACAGCAAAAATGTGCGTGAGGGCTGATGTCTGCATCAAACCGCTCTACAGGAAACGGCATCCGTGCAATCAGACCCGCTTCGGTCATCTGATTCAGATTTCGGTACACCGTACCCAAGCTCAATTTGGGGTGTTCCGGCTTCAGCGTCTGATAAATCGTTTCTGCCGTGGGATGCATCTTGGTTGACTGCAGGCAGTTATAAATCAGCTCACGCTGGCGGGAGTAACGCTTCCGCTCCATTGGCCACACTCCTTTATCGTAAATTTGATTATCAGTAATGATAATCTTTCTCACTTTCGTGTGACTGCATTATAACAGAGCGTTTTTCCCTTTGCAAGAGCTTTTCCAAAAATTTACGAATGTTTTTTCGATTTTTTGTGGTATTTCTCCGCATACTAGCCTCACCCGTTCCCTTCAGGGAGCGGCATAAGGGAGGGTATTTCATTGAACAAGCGAAAATCACAGATTCTGGGGCTTTTGCTGCTTAGCATGATTACGGTCTTGTCCGCCTGCGGCAAGGACAACCCCAATCCCGGGACTGTCAACGGCGTGGATTCCAACTACACCGCAGGCAGCGAACAACCGGACGACCCCGTCAAGAACCAGACAGAAGAGGACGCCGAAGACATGAAGGATCGGGCCGACCATGCGGTAGAGGATGCCAGACACGGAGCCATGGACGCCGCAGAGGATGCCAAGGACAGCATGGACAACGCCGGTGAAAAAGTCAAGGACGCCGCCGACGATGCCGGACGCAAGGTGAAGGATGCAACCGAAGGCGCCAAGCGTACCGCAGAAAATGCGGCAGACGATGCAAAGCGCATGGCTGAGGATGCCCTTGATCCCCCTGCCTCCAAGCAGCCCAAGCAATAATTGAGGGGAAAAGGGAGGGGAAAATCCCCTCTCTTTTTCCTTATACTTCTTTTTCTCGGCCGCCAAGGCCGAAGCTGACTGCAATGGCACGATCCACATCGTCCATCAGCGCACCTTCCAGCCGTCCCATGTGTTCCCGCAAACGACGCTTATCCAGCGTGCGGATTTGCTCCAGCAGCACCACCGAGTCCCGGGTGAGTCCGCAGTGCTGCCCCACCAACTCAATGTGGGTCGGCAGCTTTGCCTTGTTCATCTGGGATGTGATGGCCGCCGCAATCACCGTGGGACTGTGGCGATTGCCCATATCGTTCTGAATAATCAATACCGGGCGAATACCGCCCTGCTCGCTGCCCACAACCGGGCTCAGGTCGGCATAATAGATGTCTCCTCGTCTGACAATGTGATCCACTTTACTCACACTCCGCGGTCAAAGTAGCCCAGGCAGTGTTATGTACCCGGGTCACTTTCATTTTCCCCCGGGGCAGCCCTCTTTATACTTCAGCCGAAGCGCGAGGACGCCTTTTCACCCGACACCTTTGTCTCCCATAACAACTTATGCGACAAAGCCGTGTCCGGTTCTCAGTGGAGATAAATCCGGGGCACTCGAGGTGCCACCGCACACATCAGTTCATAGGTAATGGTTCCGGCCGTTTCCGCCAGATCGTCCAGCGGCACACCGTCACCAAACACCGTTACCACATCACCCACCTGCACACCTTCCACATCGGTCACATCCAACATACACATATCCATGCAGATGCGTCCGATCTGAGGAACACGCTGACCGCAAACCAGCATTTCCATTCGGTTGCTCAGGCAGCGGTGCAGTCCGTCCGCATAGCCCACAGGCACCACCGCCACCAAGCTGTCCCGCTCCAGCGTATAGGTGCGGCCATAACTGATGCAGGTTCCTTTAGGCATACGCTTCAGAGACACTACACGGCTTTTCAGTTCCATCACCGGCTGCAATTCGATTTTGCCCTCGGTGGAATGGTCCGGGTGGAGTCCGTACAGCGGAATACCGGGACGAATCATATCCAGATGAGCCTCAGGATAGAGAATTGTGGCTGCTCCGGCACAGCAATGGCGAATGCGGAAGGTCACGCCCCTCTGCTCCAACTCAGCCAGAATGGACTGAAAACGGCGAATCTGCATCTGGGAGTACTCCGGGCAGGTATCTGCATCGGCAAAGTGCATGAAAATACCCTCGCAGTCCAGTCCCGGCTGGCGGTACATCCGCTCCAGTGTATCGGCACAGCTTTCCACGCTGTCCTCATTGCACAGGATGCCCAGACGAGACATACCCGTGTCCACCTTCAGATGGCAGCGAACCTGCTTTCCCAGTTCGGAAGCCCGGCGAGAAAACTCTGCCGCCAGCTCCTCCTCATAAACGGTTTGCGTCACCTCAAGGAGAATCAGCTCTTCCGTGTACTCCGGATTGGTGTTGCCCAGAATCAAAATCGGCATCTGAATGCCGGCAGAACGCAGCTGCCGGGCTTCGTCCAGACAGGCCACTGCCAGATAGTCCGCTCCCAGCTCTTCCAGCTTCTTTGCCACCGCCACGGCACCGTGTCCGTAGCCGTTGGCTTTCACCAGTCCGGCAAACTTACTCTCCGGCGCCAACGCACGCAGTGCCTTGTAGTTTGCCTCCAGACGATCCAGATGGATCTCCGCCCAAGTTCTCTTTTGCAGATTATTCATCTTAATTAACCTTCTATCTCGCTTTGCTGTGCTGTATAAGAAAATGCGGTAAAATCAACGGTAATCACAGTTTTATCCTGCCACAGGATTTCGCCCCGGCACAGTGCGCCGCTGGTTTGATCCAGCCAGACCTGCACCCGGGACACTTCCTCCGGATGATTGGGATTGCCCAACTCCAAGAAAAGCACTTGCTTTCCGTTCAGTTCCTGCTCCTCGGCTGCGATCTCTCGCCCGGAGGCCAGCGCTTCCAGTAAAACCGGCATGGCGTCCGCCGGGGAAAGTCCGTCTCCGGAGATATGCCCTGTAGCCAAGGTCAGGTCATCATAAGTCGCAGTGCCGCTCCCCTTCTCCCAGCGATACCCGGTTCCGGCTATGGATTCCGGCTCTGTAACCTGAATCTGACCGCCCTTGGCATCGCCGTCAATGGTGACGCAATACTGATAGACCTTATCTCCGTAGTCCGCCGTAACCTTGGCCTCCCCGGAATAAGCGGTGAGATCCCGGTAGTCCCGGCGGTATCGTTCGTGAGGTGCCTCCGCTCCCCTGCACCCGGTAAGGGTGAACAGAAGGAGGATCATCATTGGTACGAAGGCAATCCTTCGCACATCCGCTCACTCCAATTCCAAAAATACCTGACTGAATCTTGTGATCAGATCGGACGGGGTCATGGCACGCTGTCCCAGCTCCTCGGCACAGAGGTCACCCGCTCTGCCGTGAATCCAGACCGCCGCAGCCGCCGCTTCTCCGATCTCCATACCCTGTGCCACAAGGCCGGTCAGGAGTCCGGCCAGCGTATCGCCGCTGCCGCCCTTTGCCATGCCGGAATTTCCGGTGGTGTTCACAAACACCCTTCCGTCCGGACAGGCCGTCACCGTGCGATGGCCCTTGAGCACCAGCACGCAGCCGTACTTCCGGGCAAAGGCGCTTGCCGTGCCCACCCGATCTTTTTCGGACAGGTCGCCGCCCAAGCGGGCAAACTCCCCGTCATGCGGGGTAAGCACCAGCGGCGCCGTCCGTTCTTCCAATACATCCATATGCCCGGACAGCGCATTTATACCATCCGCATCCAGCACTACCGGCAGTGAAATCCGCTTCAGCAGTTCTGCCGTCAGCCGCTCTGTTTCCTCCGAGCGGCCCAAGCCGGGGCCGATGAGCATAGCGTCGCAGGGAGCTGCTTTCGTGCAGATGGTTTCCAGCGCCGCCGTGGTGACTCTTCCCTCTCCGTCCGAAGGGAGCGGATGGGGCATGGCCTCCAGCGTTTTCATTGCCGCAATGGGGTAGATCGGTTCCGGCACGCCCAAAAACACCAAGCCGGTACCGCTGCGCACCGCTCCATGAGAAGCCAGCACCGGCGCACCGGTATAGCCTGTACTGCCGGAGAGCAGATAGCACTTGCCGAAGGTCCCCTTATGACCGTCCTCCGGACGGGCAGGCAGATGGGCTTTGACCCAATCAGCATCCACAGCGGTGATTCGTTCCGGCAATGCCTCCACCAAATCCTCCGGGATGCCAATGGAGTGAACCGTCAACATTCCCGTGGCAAGTCCGCCATCCCCCACATAATGCCCCACCTTCGGCAGGGTAAAGGTGACGGTTCGGTCCGCACTTGCGGCGCAGCCGAGGATTCGTCCGGTATCTGCCTCCACACCGGAGGCAATGTCCGCCGCCACGACTTTGGCTGTCGACCTATTTATATAATGTATGGCATCCGCTGCCACGCCCTGGACATCCGAGTGCAGCCCAATGCCGAAAATTGCATCCACCAGCAGGTCCGCATCCAAAATCAGCTGACGCTGCTGCTCCGACGCCGGGTCGAATTGCTCCAGTCGGCCGCCGCAGCCTTCCAGCCGCCGCTCCATCTCCCGGCAATCCTCCGTCATCTTCTCCCGTTTTCCGACCAGGAACGCCCGCACCTGCACGCCCTTCTCCCGAAGGAGCCGAGCCACAGCCACACCGTCGCCCCCGTTATTTCCGGGTCCGGAGAGTACAACGGCCTGTTTTCCCTCCGGTGTACCCAACAGAGAAAGACAAGCACACAAAATTCCCTCTGCGGCCCGCTCCATCAGCAGGGTCGAAGGAATGTTTCGTCCCTGAATGGTGCCGGCATCCAACCCGCGCATTTCTTCCGCCGTTGCGATGAGCATTCCACACACTTCCTTTCACAGGAGATTATACATCGTTATTTTAGCACGGCAACACGAAAAAAGAAATGCCAATTCCTGCCCTTCTCCGGCGCTCTCCCTCTATTTTTCCTCCATTCACGCTCCACACCGCCCGATTTTCCTCTTTTTCTCCTCAGAACCCTTGCATATCACTTCGGTTTGTGATATAAAAAGGAGTAGTTGCGTCGAACGGGAAAATGTCTTCCACTCCCCCATCAGAGAGCGTCTGTCACCGGCTGAAAGCAGATGCGGAGGGAACAGGACTGGTTCGCCCGGGAGCAAGCTCGGAGGAAATGCCGGGCCGATTGATGGTCGTTACCCCATCACAAGTGCGAAGCTTTGTGCTTTGAATGCGGGTGGTACCGCGGAAGGTTTGCCTTTCGTCCCAGTTGGTTTGGGATGAAGGGCTTTTATTTTTGTAATTTTCACGAAAAGGAGTTTTCTGTTATGAAAGAAAAACTGGCACAGATCCGCGCCGAGGCTTTGGAAGCCATCTCCAGTGTGGAAACCGCCGCTGAGCTGGACGCTCTGCGTGTGAAGTATCTGGGCAAGAAGGGTGAGCTGACCGGCGTTTTGAAGCAGATGGGCGGTCTGTCTGCCGAGGAGCGTCCTGTCATGGGTCAGCTGGCCAACGAGGTGCGTGCCGCTGTGACTGACGCCATCACCCAGCGCAGCAAGGACATTGAAACTCTGGCTCTGGAACGCCGTCTGGCGGAAGAGGCTCTGGATGTCACCATCCCCGGTGCCGAGCGTGAGCAGGGTCACCGTCACCCCATCAATCTGATTCTCGACGAGCTGAAGGAAATCTTCCTCGGCATGGGCTTTACCGTGGCGGAAGGTCCCGAAGTCGAGCTGGCAGAATACAACTTTACCCGTTTGAACACCGAAGAGGGGCACCCCGGCCGCGAGTGGACGGACACCTTCTACATCACTCCCGGTGATAAGGACCCCAAGAACGACGCCGTTCTGCTGCGCAGCCAGACCAGCCCCATGCAGGTGCGCACCATGGAGACTCAGAAGCCTCCCATCCGCATCATTGCTCCCGGCCGTGTGTACCGCAAGGACGAGGCCGACGCCACCCACTCCCCCATGTTCCACCAGATCGAGGGCATGGTTGTGGACAAGGGCATCACCATGGCTGACCTGAAAGGCACTCTGAACGAGGTCATCAAGAGCCTGTACGGCGAGGACTCCGTCACCCGCTTCCGTCCCCATCACTTCCCCTTCACCGAGCCTTCCTGCGAAGTCGATGTGCAGTGCTTCGCCTGCCACGGCAAGGGCTGCAGCGTGTGCAAGGGCGAGGGCTGGATTGAGGTGCTGGGCGCCGGCATGATTCACCCCAAAGTGCTCAAGGGCTGCAACATCGACACCGATGTGTATTCCGGCTGGGCATTCGGCATGGGCGTGGAGCGTCTTGCCATGATGCGCTACGGCATCAACAACCTCAAGCTCTGCTTCGAAAATGATGTCCGTTTCCTGGAACAGTTCTAAGTGATGGAGGCTTAACAACATGATTCTTTCCCGTAACTGGCTGAACGAATTCGTTCCCAATGTCAGCGTGGCTGATATCGACGATAAAACCTTTTGTGAGGCACTGACCATCTCCGGCTCCAAGGTGGAGACGTTTGAGGAGCTGGGTGCCGAGATTTCCAATGTGGTGGTGGGCCGCATCACGGAGCTGACCCGTCATCCCAATTCCGACCATATGTGGATTTGCCAGATTGATGTGGGCACGGAAACCGTGCAGATCGTCACCGGCGCATGGAATGTCCATGTGGGCGATCTGGTCCCCGTGGCCAAGGACAAGTCCACCCTGCCCGGCGGTGTGAAGATCACCAAGGGCAAGCTCCGCGGTGAGCTGTCTCAGGGTATGCTCTGCGGTCTGGCTGAGCTGGGTCTGGACGAGCGTGATTTCCCCTACGGCGAGATCACCGCTGCCGCCGTGCTGAACAACTATCACCCCATCGACCCCAAGAAGCCCTCCATCGCTCCCGACATTGCCGCCGGCGACAAGATTTTCGGCAAGGTGATTGCCGCAAAGCTCACCAGCGTGGAAACCGTCTCCTTCGGCACCTACACCGTGAAGGCGGACACCGGCGCCGGCGAAGTGGAACTGACCACCCTGTGCCGCAACCTCCACGAGGGTGATCTGGTGGCTCTGAACACCGCTTCCAACTCCATCTGCACGCTGGCTGATCTGCATGCCGAGCAGAAGGAGTTCCCCAACTGCATTCCCGACGGCATTTTTGTGCTGAACGAGGAAGGCATCGCTCCCGGCGACGACATCAAGCCCATCATCGGCATGGATGACCACGTGGTGGAGTTTGAAATCACCCCCAACCGTGCCGACTGCCTGTCTGTGATTGGTCTGGCCCGTGAGGCATCCGCCACCTTCAAGCAGCCCCTGAAGCTTCACACCCCCGAGGTGGAAGGCTGCGGCGGCAGCGTGATGGAGGAAATGGATGTGGAGATTGAGAATCCCGAGCTCTGCCCCCGTTACACCGCCCGTATGGTGAAGAATGTCAAGATTGCTCCCTCTCCCAAGTGGATGCGTGAGCGTCTGCGTGCCAGCGGCGTCCGTCCCATCAACAACATTGTGGACATCACCAACTATGTCATGTTGGAGTACGGTCAGCCCATGCACGCCTTCGACTTCAGCTGTGTGGAAGGCGGCAAGCTGGTCATCCGTACCGCCCGCGAGGGTGAAACCGTGCAGACGCTGGACGGCACCGAGCGTGAACTGACCCCCTCTATGCTGTGCATCTGCGATGTGAACAAGCCCGTCTGCGTCGCCGGCGTTATGGGCGGCGCCAACTCCGAGATCGTGGGCGACACCGCCTGCGTGGTCTTTGAATCCGCTAACTTCAACGGCGTTTCCGTCCGCCGCACTGCCACCGCTCTGGGTATGCGCACTGAATCCTCCGGCCGCTACGAAAAGGGTCTGGACCCCATGAACACCTATCTGGGCGTGCAGCGTGCCTGTGAACTGGTGGAGCTGCTGGGTGCCGGTGAAGTTGTGGACGGCGTCATTGATGTGATTGCCGCTGACCGCAACCCCGTCACTGTGAAGCTGGAACCGGAGAAGGTCAACGCCCTGCTGGGCACCGACATTTCCCGAGAGGTCATGGAGGACATTCTGCTGCGTCTGGGCTTCACTCTGGATGGCGACACCATCATTGTCCCCTCTTGGAGAAGCGATGTGGAGCACTACTCCGACATTGCCGAGGAAGTGGCCCGTTTCTACGGCTACAACAACCTGCCCACCACTCTGATGCGTGGTGAGACCACCCGTGGTGGCTTCTCCCCCAAGCAGAAGGCAGAACAGCTGATCACCGCTTCCTGCCGTAGTCTGGGTTACAGCGAGATCATGACCTACTCCTTCATCTCCCCCTCCTACTACGACAAGATCCGTCTGCCCGAGGACAGCGCCCTGCGTCAGAGCATCCGCATCCTGAATCCTCTGGGTGAGGACACCTCTATCATGCGCACCACCGCTATCCCCTCCATGCTGGAGGTTCTGGCCCGCAACGAGCACTTCCACAACAAGAAGGCTTCCCTCTACGAGCTGGCCCGCACCTACGGCAAGCAGGAGGATACCGCCATGGCTGACGAGCGTCAGGAGCTGATTCTGGGCGCTTATGGTGAGGAAATGGACTTCTTCCAGCTCAAGGGCGATGTGGAGGCTCTGCTGAACGCCTTCCATCCCGGCGAGATCACCTATGCAGCCAACACCACCAATCCCACCTTCCATCCCGGCCGCTGTGCCACGGTGCTGGTGGGCGATCAGGCCATCGCCACCATCGGCGAAATTCATCCTCTGGTTGCAAAGAACTACGATGTGGACAGCCGGATGTATGTGGCTCAGGTGGACTTCACCACGCTGCTCACCCTGCAGAACACCAAGATCGTCTACCGTCCCCTGCCCAAGTACCCCGCAACGACCCGTGATATTGCTGTGGTCTGCGATGCGGACATTCCCGTGGGCAGCCTGCGCTCCTGCATCTCCAAGGCAGGCGCCGGTTTGATCTCTGAGGTGGCTCTCTTCGACATCTACACCGGCAACCCCATCCCTGCCGGCAAGAAGAGCGTGGCCTTCTCCCTGAAGCTCCGTGCTGAGGATCACACCCTCACCGACAACGAGGCCGATGACGATGTGAAGGCAGTCCTTGCCGCTCTGGAATCCCAGTTCGGCGCTGTGCTCCGCTGAGCGAACGCCTTTGGGCAGCATTTGAATTTGTAACAAGTCAAAACGGCGGCGATTCTTGGAATCGCCGCCGTTTTTCCTCTTATTTCCTGCATAAATGGCTTCCTTCAAACCATACATTTTACACACCGTTTCCATTCTTATGATTTCCTTGTTTCCGGAAGCGAATGCTACTTTCTCCTTTACATTTCTTCCTTTTTGATGTAGAATAGTCTAAGCTTATAGTATGATGTTGTCTTCGGACGGCATGAGGAGGTGTCACCAATGTCTGACTACACCCGTAGATTCGATCTTTCCTCTGACGATACTGTCGATACCAAGGAAATCCTGACGCAGGTCTATACTGCCCTTCAGCAGAAGGGTTATAACCCCATCAATCAGATCGTCGGTTACATTTTATCTGAGGATCCGACCTATATCACCAACTTCAACAACGCCCGTACTCTCATCCGTAAACTGGATCGGGACGAGCTTCTGCAGGAATTGGTGCGTCATTATCTGGGCGTCTGATCGAACTTATGTCAAAATAGGGTCGTCCCTCATGGACGACCCTTTTCACCGTTTTTTACAACTTTTTCCAGTTCATTACACTCTGATTTCAGGGTGTTGACAACATTGAAACAATCTGTTACAATTAGTAACAATTCCAGGAGGTATTTCTATGGCTCAGTCCAAGAAGCAGTCCCTGACCTATAAAGGTCATCCCCTTCGTCGGAAGGACAATATGATTTATTTTGGAAGCATGGCTGATTCCTATATCATCATGCTCCAGATCCTATCCACCACCAAGGTAAAGGATTTGGATGTGGCAGACAAAGTCTCCATCCAGCTCCAGCTCACCGATCCCGACCTGAAGAGCCGTGATCGTGTCGTGCGCAAAAGCGAAAAGTCCAGTCTCTATTCTGCTATGGATCTTGCAGATGTCTGGCTGCAGCGTGCACTCTCTGCTAAGTAACGGAGTTTCCTTTACCTCCTGATCGCTAGGAGGTCCCATCCAATGGTTTCACTTCATCGCAGCTTCAAGCGCGTATGTTTTCTGACAATTACCGTTGTCTCTCTCGTTTCCCTCTCCATCTTCGGAGCAGGCGCCGTGTCCTACGGCAGCGTTTCTGACGACGAAACTCTTCTGAAAGCCGCCCCCGCTGAGTCCAGCGACACTGTCGCCGTTCTCTCCGAGGGCGATGCGCTTGAAGTGTTGGATGAAAACGCCGAGGCTTGGCTCCCGGTTCGTTACACCAACGGCGACGGCGTTGTCGTTGAGGGTTATATCAACCGTGAGCAGACCTACTTCGGCAGCTACCTTGGCTCTGTCGAGGAGAGCCACACCCTGCACCAGACCGCTTCCGTTTCCGGAATCGGCACCCTGCTGTACTCCGGTGCAGACGACAATAGCCAGATCATCACCCGTATCGTGGGCAGCACCACTGTTACTCTTCTCTCCGTCAACGAGGAAGGCTGGATGTATGTGATGCATACCACTGATGACGGGTCCTTCTACGGCTATTTGGCTCCGGACTCCGCCTATATCAACGCCATTGGATACGGCACTGTGGGTGAGCTGGAAGTGTCCCTGTACAAATCCACCGATGTGCTCTCTCCGGTGAGCGGTATTCTCTCCTCCGGCACAGAAGTCGAGATCCTCGGCATCTGGGACGGCTGGTATCTGGTTCGCTCCGGCGAGACTCAGGGCTTTGTGAGCCGCAGCCTCATCGTCGACACCACCTCTGAGCCTCTGCTGGGCTTTGGCGTGGTGGACACCAAGAATCTTTGGCTCCGCAGCGAGGCATCTTCCGATTCTAAGGGCATTGTCCGTCTGCCCAAGAACACTTCCGTCCAGATCTTCTCCGAGTCTGACGGCTGGTACGCTGTGCGCTACAACGGTCAGGACGGCTACCTCAGCGCCGACTATGTGACCCTCTCCGATTCCATTTCCCGTGGTTCCGTTCAGGTCATTTCTGAGACCGCTCAGCTCCGCTCCGGCGCCGGTGAGTCCTTCGATGTGATTTCGGAACTGCCGGAAGGTGAGCTGCTCAATGTGGTGGGCAATCTGGGTGACTGGCTGATGGTCAAAAACGAGTCCGTGATGGGCTTCCTGCCCTGCCGAGACCTTTCTGCTACCACCGAGCGTGGCTACCGTGTCGGCTCTGTGTACTCCACCATGGGTGAAGAAATCGCCGCATATGCCTGCCAGTTCAATGGCAACCCCTACGCTTGGGGCGGCACCAGCCTGACTCACGGTGCGGACTGCTCCGGCTTCGTCATGAAGGTCTATCAGAACTTCGGCGTCTCTCTCCCCCACTCCTCCTCCGGTATGCGCAGCTGCGGCCGAGGCGTCAGCTACAGCGAGATGCAGCCCGGTGATATCGTCTGTTACAGCGGTCATGTGGGCATCTACGCCGGCAACGGTCAGATCATCAACGCTCTGGGCGCTCAGTGGGGCATCACCTACACGGATGTCAACTACAAGAACATCCTCTCCATTCGCCGCATCTTTGATTGATCGGTTCCAACCAAACAAAGCACGCACGGTGTGACCAAAGTTACACCGTGCGTTTCTTTTTGCGTTTCACCGATATAATCTATCCTTTACCGCAGCGTTCGCCTGTTTTCCACCGGATTGACTTTTCATCCATTTTCATGTATCCTTTAGTTCCAGAACATAAGAAAGAGGTATTTCTATGAACCAGAAGAATCGTAACATTACCAAGTCCTTGCAGGCATTCTGCCTGCTTCTGACCGCCACCCTCTGCCTGATGCTGGTCGGATGCGGTGATAAGGATGTGCAGAGCAGTCAGGCCCCCGGCAGCAACGATGCCATCATTTATGAGGATGGCGCCGTCATCGGTGAAGGCAGCACGGAATTTACCTTGGTGGTGGACAACACCGAGGATGAGCGTACCTTTACCATTCTCACTGACGCAGAAACTGTAGGCGACGCTCTCACCGAGTGCAACGTGGCCTCCGGTGAGGTTGGCGAATACGGACTTTTCATTGACACCGTCAACGGAACCACGGTCAGCTATGAAGAGGATCAGTCCTACTGGGCCTTCTATGTCAACGGCGAATATGCCACTGTCGGCGTAAGCGACACTCCTGTGGAAGCTGGTGCTGAGTACGCCCTCAAGGTGGAGTCCTAATCTCCCGACACAATCACCCCATAACAAAAACGATCCCGTCCCCATGGGGGGACGGGATCATTTTTTTGCTTTATTCCGGCTCAGGCGTTCTCCTGCTCCTCTTCCACTACCCAGCGCTTAAAGGTACCGGGAGAGACTCCCAGCCGCTGTGAGGCAGCTCTGGCGCTGATTTCGTGGTTGGAGAAGGCCAGATAGACACTGGAGAACTTTCTGGGGCGCTTGATGGGAGGTCTGCCCAACTGGGTTCCCATCTCTCTCGCCCGTTTCAGGCCCTCCGTCTGCCGCTGGGCGATCTCCGCCCGGCGGCAGCGGGTATCCTCTTCAATTAACTCTATAATCTGGTCTGCCAGCGCATCGTTCTGGCAGAGCTGGCGCAGGCGTTTTTCATTTTCGGGTAACATGGATGTGAAGAAAACCTCCCATTAACCACGGCTCCAGTGAACGCCCTCTTTGGTGTCCACCAGCGTGATGCCCATTGCTGTCAGTTCATCACGGATGCGGTCGGCTTCTGCCCAGTTCTTCTCCTTGCGGGCCTGCTGACGGGCCAGCACCAGTGCGTCGATCTCCGGATCGCCCTCGCCAAAGACGGCCTGATCGGCGTCCGCAGCAGCGGCGGCTTTCTTGGCCTTCTCGGCACGGACCGTGTCCGCAGCCTTCAGCAGATTCAGACCCAGCACCTCGTCAAACTTGCCAATGAGGGACAGCTTGGTGGCGGGGGTGGTCTTTGCCTTCAGCACATCATAGAGCACGGTGACGGCCAGAGAGGTGTTCAGGTCGTTGTCCAGAGCATCGGCAAACTTCTGCTTCAGTGCGGCAGCAGCCTCCTCATCAATGGGAGCTGCGTCCTTGGGGTCCAGATTGGCAACACGGTCCACCAGCTTACGATAGGCCGTAGCGGCGTTATCCAGATTCTCATAGGTAAACACCAAGGCCTTGCGATAATGGCTCTGGAGGCAGAACAGGCGGTACACCAGCGGATTATAACCCTTCTCCTCCAGCAGAGAAACGGTGAGGAACTCGCCCTTGGACTTGGACATCTTGCCGCTGTTGGTGTTCAGGTGATGGACATGGAACCAATAGTTGCACCACTTATGACCCAGATAAGCCTCGCTCTGGGCGATTTCATTGGTGTGATGGGGGAAGGCATTATCAATGCCGCCGCAGTGGATATCCAGCTTTTCGCCCAGATACTTCATGCTGATGCAGGAGCACTCGATATGCCAGCCGGGATAACCCCCGCCCCAAGGGGAGTCCCACTTGAGCGCCTGATCCTCAAACTTGGACTTAGTGAACCACAGCACGAAGTCGGCACGATTGCGCTTATTCTCGTCGGCTTCCACATCCTCACGGACGCCCACCGCCAGATCATCCTCGTTGAAGTTCTGGAACACATAGTACTGCTTCAGCTTGCTGGTATCAAAGTAAATGTTGCCGCCGGCCTGATAGGCATAGCCGTCCTCCAGCAGCTTGGTGATAACCTTGATGAAGTCATCAATGCAGCCGGTAGCGGGCTGAACCACATCAGGGGTCTTAATATTCAGCTTAGCGCAGTCATCAAAGAAAGCGTCGGTATAGAACTTTGCGATCTCCATGACGCTCTTGTGCTCACGCTTGGCACCCTTGACCATCTTATCCTCACCGGTATCGGCATCGCTGGACAGATGACCCACATCGGTGATGTTCATGACGCGAGTCACATCATAACCATCATAGCGCAGGTACTTCTCCAGCACATCCTCCATGATATAGCTGCGAAGGTTGCCAATATGAGCGAAGTGATAGACCGTGGGGCCGCAGGTATACATCTTGACCTTGCCGGGCTCGTTGGCCACGAACTCTTCCTTACGGCGGGACAGGGAGTTATATAATTTCATCGTTTTTCTCTCCTTCACAATGATTCGTGTGTTTTCTTCAACTGTGCTTCCAATTCCGCTACACGGCTTTGCAGCTGCTCCAGATTCCGCATCACCGGGTTGATGATGTCATGGATCTGGTCCACATTGTCCGCATAACTGACCTTACTGTTTCCAATACGCACCACCTGCGCCGGAATTCCAACCGCAGTGGCGTTTTCCGGTACCTCCGACAGCACCACAGAATTAGAGGCGATACGGGCGCCATCCCCGACTTTGAAGGGGCCCAGCACCTTGGCTCCGCAGCCGATCATGACTCCGTTTCCGATGGTGGGGTGACGCTTGCCGTGGTCTTTGCCGGTGCCGCCCAAGGTAACACCGTGATAAATCAGCACATCATCGCCGATTTCTGCCGTTTCACCGATGACAATGCCCATGCCGTGGTCGATGACAAAACGGCGTCCGATGGTGGCTCCGGGGTGGATTTCAATGCCGGTGCAGAACCGATTCCACTGGGACTCCAGCCGAGCCAGGAAAAACAGATGATGCTGATAAAAGAAATGTGCGATCCGATGCCGGATAATCGCATGGACGCCGGGGTAAAGCAGGAAAATTTCCAGCTTGCTCCGGGCCGCAGGGTCTCGTGCCTGATAGGCGCCGAGCAGTTCCGTCAGACGATTGGCCATAAATTCCTCCTATACGAAAACCGAGGGAGAATAAAAAAGACCGCCTCCTGCATTGCAAGAGGCGATCTGTCATATACAAAACGCGGTTCCACTCTTATTTGTCACTCAAACAGCCGATAACGGGGCCACCGGGGACATTACTCCCATGCTCCCGGGCGCACTTCACATCTCCTTGCAGAGGACGGCTTCCAGCCAGTGACCGTCCATCTCTATCCGCTTTCGGCAGAGGTTACTCTTCCCGTTCAACGCATTTGATACTCTAATATACTACCATTCCGACCGTTTGGTGTCAAGAAAGAGCCGAAAAATATCCAACGAATTACATATTGCTCCAGTCCAGCACATCCCGGTTCTTCACCATGTACTCCACACCGGAATAGGCCGTAGTCACCACAATCACAGCAGAGCAGATCTGATTGACAATGGTGGGCAGACCCAGCAGCATGATGCACAGGCAGACCATAGTGCTGGCGGTCTTGACCTTACCGGACCAGCCGGCGGCGATGACTCGGCCGTTATTGGCCGCCACCAGACGCAGGGCAGACACGATGAACTCACGGGCAATTACAACGATGACCACCCAAGCAGGCATCCAGCCCCAAGCCACAAACATCAGCATAGCGGAGGTGACCAGCAGCTTATCTGCAATGGGGTCCATGAACTTGCCAAAATCGGTAATCATGTTGTACTTGCGGGCAATTTTTCCGTCCAACAGGTCCGTCACGCTGGCCAGCACGAAAACAGCCAGTGCCACATAGTTATTATAGTCAAAATCCAGATACAGCACCAGCACAAACACCGGAATCAGAATGATGCGCAGCATAGTCAGCTTATTTGCGGTATTCACAGCTCTACTTCCTCCTCAAATTCTCCCATCAGGTCGCCGTCCACCAAATCGGTGATTTTCACCATCACAAACGTGCCCGGCTCAACCGCTCCGGCGGCAGTGAAGTAAACCTTGCCGTCAATATCCACGGAATCAGCGTAGGAACGACCCACAAAGCAGCCCATATCCTCGTCAAAGCCCTCGCACAGCACCTCGAGCGTTTCGCCCAGACGGGATTCATTCATTTCGTCCATGACACGGGACTGGAGGTCCACCACCAGCTCCACACGGCGAGCGGCCACATCGCCGTCCACCTGATTTTCCATTTTGGCGGCTCGGGTTCCCTCCTCCGGAGAGTACTGGAACACACCGGCACGCTCGATGCGCTGCTCCTCAAGGAATTCGCACAGCTCCTCGAACTCCTCCTCCCCTTCTCCGGGCAGGCCGCAGATGAGGGAGGTACGGATCACCAGACCGGGTAGCTTTTCACGCAGTTTTTTGAACAGGCTGCGAATCTGATCCTTCGTACCCCGGCGGCACATGGAATGGAGAATCTGATCATTGCAGTGCTGAATCGGAATGTCCAAATAATTGAGGATTTTATCCTCCTTTGCCATCACATCAATCAACTCATCGTTAATCATGTCCGGATAGAGGTAGTGCAGGCGAATCCAATGGAAGTCCATCTTGCAAAGCTCCGTCAAAAGGGATGCCAGCATGGGCTTTTTGTAGAGGTCCACACCGTACCGGGTGATGTCCTGCGCAATGACGATCAGTTCCTTCACGCCGGCGTCGCTCAGCTTCTTGGCCTCTGCCAGCAGGGATTCCATGCTGCGGCTGCGGTAATGACCGCGCAGATAGGGAATGATGCAGAAGGCGCAGTAGTTATCGCAGCCCTCGGCAATCTTCAGGTAGGCGCTCCAAGGAACAGTGGACACCATACGGTCGCCATCGTCGTAGGTGCGGCTGATGTCGCCGAAGTATTCCGGCTTCTCGTCCTCCATGAGCTGCTCAATGGCAGACACTACTTCGGTATAGCTGCCGGTACCCAGCATACCGTCCACCTCAGGAAGCTCAGTCTTGATGTCCTCACGATACCGCTGGGACAGGCAGCCTGCCACCAGCAGCTTGCCCAGCTTGCCTTCGTCCTTCAGCCGTGCCAAATCCAAAATGTACTCGATGGCTTCGCTCTTAGCAGAATCGATAAAGCCGCAGGTGTTCAAAACGCAGACATCCGCCCCTGCCGGATCCGGCACAACTTCATGTCCCGCATCCCGCACCAAGGCGGCCATCTGTTCCGTATTAACCAAATTTTTCGCGCAGCCCAAAGAGATGAAGGCTACTTTATACTTGCTCAAATGTCTTCCTCCTCTATTACCGATCCATATCGGGACAAGCCCGTCCGAATCTCCTCCCAGCGAAAGCCCCGACGCAGCAGTGCATCCGTCACTCGCTTGATTTCTTTTTCCTCCGAGGGCTGCTTTCCCCGCAGACGGCGCTCCAAAAACAACTCCACCTGCTGTACCGGGTCACGCTGCTCCTCCAACGCTTCGTCCCAGAGATCTCTTGGTACGCCTCGGCGCTGCAGCTCCATCCGGAGCTTCTGCACACCGTACCCTCTTCCGCAGTAATGCCGCACCACCGCACGACCGTACTCCAGATCGTTCAGCGCACCGATCTCTTCCATATAATCTGCCGCCGTCACTGCGTTCTCCGGGGTTTCTCCCTTCTCTTCCAGACGCTGGATCAGCTCCTTCCGGGAAAGGGGGCGCTGGCCCAGCATTCGGGCCGCTCTGGCTTTGGCAGAACTTTCCCCGCCGGATTGGAGCAATTCCTGTACCGTCTCCTCTTCCAGCTCTCTGCCCCGATAGAGGGCAAAGGAAAGCACCTCGTTCTCCGTGACCTTGATGGGGTCCTTTTCTCCGGAAAACCAGACTAGGAACCGCCCCTGAATATGACGGGACGGTTCCAGTTTTTCAACAACTTTCATCAGCCCTCAAAGTCCTCGGCTCCCACATCGCCGGGGGTTCCGGTTTCGATGGGCTCACCCACGCTGCGTCCGGCAGCACGAGCGGCAGCCAAAGACTGGCGGCTCATGAGCTTATAGGCATTCTGGCGAATGTCGCTTTCCAGCTTCTGGGCATCCTCCGGATGGGTACGGAAGTACTCCTTGGCCGCGTCACGGCCCTGACCCAAACGGATATCACCCATGGAGAACCAAGAGCCGGATTTCTGCACCAGATCCAGCTTGGTGCCCAGATCCAGCAGTTCGCCCAGCTTGGAGATACCCTCGCCATACATGATATCAAACTCCGCCTCACGGAAGGGCGGGGCCACCTTATTCTTGACCACCTTGGCACGGGTACGGTTACCGATCATCTCACCGTTGGCCTTCATGGTTTCAATGCGGCGCACATCAATTCGGACGCTGGCATAGAACTTCAAGGCACGACCGCCGGTGGTGGTTTCAGGATTGCCGTACATCACGCCGATCTTTTCACGCAGCTGGTTGATAAAGATGACGATGCAGTTGGTCTTTGCAATGCAGCCGGCCAGCTTACGGAGCGCCTGACTCATCAGACGAGCCTGCACACCCACAAAGCTGTCACCCATCTCACCCTCAATTTCTGCACGGGGCACCAGAGCGGCCACAGAGTCCACCACGACCACATCCAGAGCGCCGGAGCGCACCAGTGCTTCGCAGATTTCCAGTGCCTGCTCACCGGTGTCCGGCTGAGAAATCAGCATGGAATCAATATCCACACCCAGCGCACGGGCATAATAGGGGTCCATGGCGTGCTCAGCGTCGATATAGGCCACTTCGCCGCCCATCTTCTGGGCTTCTGCCACCACATGGAGGGCCAGCGTGGTCTTACCGGAGGATTCAGGACCATAAATCTCAATAATACGGCCACGGGGCAAACCACCGATGCCCAGAGCCAAGTCCAGAGAAAGAGAACCGGTGGGAATGGCATCCACCACAATCTGGGCATTCTCACCCAATCTCATAATAGAGCCTTTGCCAAAGTTACGCTCGATCTGTGCGACGGCGGTTTCCAGTGCTTTCTGCTTATCGCTTGCCGGCGCAGCAGATTCCAGTGCAGGCTTTTTTGCTGCCATATCATTCCATCCTTTCCATGATCCCAACCGGATCATGCTCACTATTCTTCTTTACAGCGGATACTATATCACTTTGTATGTCCAACAAAGAGGACTTTCAGCATTTTCCTTCCACAGCACGCCAGATATTTTGGGTATCCATCCGGGAATCGATCTCCCGATACCCCTGATGGGCCAGCAGCTGTTCCACATCGTCCGCCTGATCGTACCCAACCTCAAACAGCAGCGTTCCGCCGGGTTTTAATGCCTGTTTCCACTTTTCGGCAATGCTGCGGTAGAACTTCAGTCCATCCTCGCCGCCGTCCAGCGCCAGCATCGGCTCAAAATCCCGAACCGAGCGGTCCAGACCGGGCAGCTCTTCCGAGCGGATATAGGGCGGATTGGAAACGATCAGATCAAACATTCCGGTCATGCCCCGAGGGTCCTGCAACGCATCCGCCTGAACACACATCACCTGACGGTTCAGTCCGTTGCGGCGGGTATTGATGCGGGCCACATGAAGGGCCTGCTCATTGATGTCTGCCAGCACCACCCGTGCTCCGGGCACCTGAGACGCCACCGCCAGTCCGATGCAGCCGCTGCCGGTACAAAGGTCCAGCACCCGGCAGCCCTCACCGGCACGCTTGGCGATTTCAATGGCCCACTCGGCAATCACTTCCGTATCAGATCGGGGAATCAGCACATCCCGGTTGACATCCAGCGTCAAACCGTAAAACTCCCACTCACCGATCAAATACGCAGTGGGCTCGCCGTCCAAACGGCGCTCCACCAGCTCTTGCAGCCGCTCCTCCACGCCGTCATTGGCGTAGAGCTGAGCGTCCGCATAAAATTGATTTCTGTCTTTTCCTGCTGCAAAGCACAGCAGTTCTCTTGCCTCCAGACTGGCCGCCTCGATCTCACTGTGTTTCAGTTGACGACGGGCGTCCAGATAGAGTTCGTTATATGTCTTTGGCATGAATACTTCCGCCTTACTCTCTCATTTTTTCTCTCAAATTACCAGATGTCTGCTCCCTCTTCTTCCGGCAGCACCTGCTTCAGGGACTCAATGCCCACCTCGATCATGGAATCGTCCGGCTCAAAGGTGGTAAAATTCTGCATCCAGAGTCCGGGCTTGATGGCGATCCGGGTGAGCCAATTGTCGTGCCGTCCCACATAGCGGTTGATCTCATAGGCAACGCCAACGATCAGGGGGATCAGCAACAGCTGCAGCAGGATGCGCACCAGAGTATTGGGGGGCGTGACAAAGGTGAACAGCACACTGTAACACAGGATGGCCAGCACGATCACCACGAACATGAAGCTGGTGCCGCAGCGGGGATGGTGCCGGGGCATCTTCCGCACATTCTCCACCGTCAGTTCCAGACCACGCTCATAGCAGAAGATGGTTTTATGCTCTGCTCCGTGATAGGAGAACACCCGGCGGATGTCCTTCATCTTGGAAATCATCACCAGATAAATCAGGAAGATGGTCACACGGACGATGCCTTCCAGCAGGTTATAGCCCAGCACATTCAGCGGCACGATCAGATTGACCAGACCTGCCAGAACAGTCGGCAGCAGGAAGAACAGGCCCACAGAAAAGGCCACCGCCATCACTGTGGCAAAGCCCACCAGAATATTGTCCAGCTTCTTGCTGTCCACATGGTTTTCCAGCCACTTTTCAAACTTGGAAGGCTCTCCTGCCTCCTCCGGATAGAAGTCGGCGGAATACATCAGCGCCTTGACGCCTTCGATCATGGTACCCAAAAAGGCGAATGCTCCTCGGAGCAGAGGAACTCCAAGAATCGGATAATGCTCCTTGGTCAGCTTCAGTTCCTCCGTCTTGATTGCCAGCGAGCCGTCCCGATCCCGGACGACCACGGACTGTTTATCCGGCCCACGCATATAAATGCCCTCGATGAGAGCCTGTCCACCGATGGTCGTGCGAAAGCCGGTCTGCTGTTCTTCAGAAGTTTGCTTGGACATAGGGTTTTCCTTTCTGATATGCATTTTATCAAACATCTGTTCGATAATCAAGGATTTTCTTGTTTATTCATCCTCTGTTCCGGATGTTTCCTCCGGATGCACTTCTACGCGTTCCGCTGCTGTGGGCTGAGACGCAGTTTCTTCCACCGGGACCGGCATTTCCGCAGGGGCCGCCGTCGCTGCCGGTGCGGTCGGTGCCACTGCAGGGTTGGCCGCAGGCGCCGGAGCCGGAGTTGCCGTACTCTTGGGCAGCAGGATGGTCACCACACAGCCGGTTCCGTCGGTGGCGTTGGTAATATCCAGTCGACCGCCGTGGCGCTGGATGATTTCATCACAGACCGCCAGACCGATGCCGTTGCCACGGGCCTTGGAAGAGCCCTTATAGAACTTCTCTTTGATATGAGGCAGGTCCTTTTCCGGCACACCGGGGCCGTAGTCCCGGATGACGATGGCAACATAGCCCTCCTCTTCCCCGATGGTGGTGTCGATGCGCTTGCCGGAGCCGCCGTGCTTGGCTGCGTTATCCAACAAGTTGGAGAACACCTGACGGAGCCGCTCCGGGTCACCGGGCAGCGGAGCAAAGTCCTTTTCCGGCTCCTGATAGTTCAGCGTGATGTTCTCTTTTCGGTAGAATTCACGGTAGGTATAGACTGCATCCTCAAATTCCGCCTGAATGTCGATCATCTCCACATTCAGATTGAAGCGGCCGTCCTCGATTCGGGAGAACTCCAGCAGCTCCTCCACCATCTTGGTCAGGCGGTGGGACTCACTGACAATGATATTCAAACCCTTGCGGAAGTCCTGCGCGTTGTCCAGCTTACCGGAAATGAGGGTTTCACCCCAGCCGTTAATGGCGGTCAGAGGGGTACGCAGCTCATGGGACACAGAGGAAATGAATTCCCGCTTCATCTGCTCATTCTGGCGGATGCGGGTGGACATATCGTTGATGGCGTCCAGCAGGTCACCGATCTCATCGTCATATTCCTTTTCCAGCTGGATGCCGTAGTAGCCCGACGCAATTCGTTTTGCCGTTTCCGTAATACCGGCCATCGGCTCGATGATGGAGCGGACGAACAGCATATTGATGATATAGGTCATCAATATCACAAACAGCGCACCGGTCAGGACCAGAGAGATGATGATGAACAACTGGTGATCCATCGGAGCCAGACTGGTAACCAGACGCATAATGGCCTTGATTTCCCCGTTGAAGGTAACCGGGGCAGAAACGGTCATAATATGCTCACCGGTGGAAGGGTCCTTTCCCGTCCACGGTGCCATTTTACCCGTAACCAACACCTGCATAATGTCCGGAGTTCCCGGCTTGCTGCCAGCCATCAGTCCAAAGGAGGACAGCTGAACACCGGGCTGCTCCTCCACTGACAAAAACTGCAGTTCCAGTTGATCCTTCTCATCGAAGTCACGAATATAAGAACGGGCCATCCACTCAAATTCCTGTTCGGATGTGGCGTAGCTGGTGAAGAAGTCGCTGACGGTCTGGGCTTTGGTTTCCAGACCTGACTGCATGGAGGCATGATAGTAATTCACCACGCCCAAAATCACGGCAACGGCCATGCCCAGCATGATGACCACCACCGCCATAAAGCTGTTTCGCATCCAGCGGTTTCGGATGCCCCGCACCCGGAGCCGATGGCCCAGATGCTTCAGATGTACTTTTTCCTTTTGCTCCAGCTCCGGCTTTTCCTGTTCCGGCATTGCGGTCACCTCTCTTTTCGTGCTGCTCACCTTCCGTCAGAAGCCCCACTTATAGCCATAGCCCCAGACCGTGGTGATATAGGTCGGGCTGGTGGGATCGTCCTCCACCTTGATGCGGAGGCGGCGGATATTCACATCCACGATCTTCACTTCCCCGTAGTAGTCCCGGCCCCAGACGGCCTCCAGAATTTCATCACGGGACAGCGCCTTGCCGGGGTTATCCATGAACAGCTTCATCACGCTGTACTCCACCTGAGTCAGCTTGATACGCACACCATTCTTCTCCAGCGTGCGGTTGCGGGTATTCAGCAGGAACGGCGGCTGGGAAATCTCACCGTTGTCCGCCGAGGTGTCGCCGCCGGAGCGGCGGTAGAGTGCATCCACACGGGCCGTCAGCTCCGCAGGAGAAAAGGGCTTCGTCACATAGTCATCGGCTCCGGTCATCAGGCCGGTTACCTTGTCCATCTCCTGAGAGCGGGCAGTGAGCATGATAATGCCGATTTTGGAATCGGTGCCGCGAATCCGGCGGCAGACCTCAAAGCCGTCAATGCCAGGCAGCATCACATCCAGCAGCGCCACCTTCACATCGGGGTTGCGCTTGAGCTTTTCCAATGCTTCTTCTCCGCTGGCTGCTTCAATCGTATCGTAACCGGCACGCTTCAGGTTAATGACCACAAAGCTGCGGATATTATCTTCATCTTCCAGAACCAGAACTTTCTTCATGGTATTACTCTCCTTTGCAATCAATCGTTAGACCAGTCATTCATAATCAAATTGAATCGGGCGTGTACATCCTGCTCCGTAAGTTCGATCGTTTCATTGCCCGCCAGAATCTCCGCAGAGTAGGTTGCCTCCGCATCCTGATCCAGCAGGAACCGCTCTCCCATGGTGGCCCGGCTCTCCCGGTTGTCACCGGTATTTTTATAGAAGGCCAAGAACGGAATTTCCTCCCCGGTTTCGCTATCCTGACAGCAGAAGGTCATGCTGCGCTCTACAGTGGAACCGGTATTAGCTTCCTCACGCACCACGGACAAGCTGTCCAGCCACTGATCCGGCAGAACGAAGTACCAGCCGTCCGCCGTATTGTGGATGGTATAGCAGGCGGAAATCTGATTGCCCTCCAGATCGTACTGCACCCAATCCATGGCATTGTTGCCGGAATTCAGCGGTCTGGGAATGGGAATTTCCATCGCCAGATCGTTATTGATATCCCGGATGTCGGTCTGAACCAGATGGCTGGTATCGCTGTCACCCACCACCGGGTCCATAGTGATATTGGTCAGCGCACCGTCACGCAGAGCCAGAATATCACAGATGAGGTAGATATGGTTCTCTCTGCGGAAGCCATTCACATAAAGAGCCGGGATTCCGTCCACCAGAGAACCATAGGACACGCTGTCCAGCGCTTCCACGGAAATAGACAGAGGCACCGAATTGACCTCCATCATCGTTCCCTCGCTCCAATCGTAATAGGTTGCCACATTGCCGCCGTCTTCCACATTACCCATCTGAATCGAGACAATTTCCGACTGATCGTCCTGATCCAGATCGGTAACGGCATACCGGGTATAGCTGGCGGTACTCAACAGCTGGGTCACATTGCCGTTTTCCAGCGAATAGGCAGACAGGGCATACACCGTACCGGAGATACGCCAGCCCACTACCAGTTCCATAGTAGGCGTGTCGTTGAGCTGGCAATAGGCCACGGAATTGATGGCGTCACCGTCGCTTTCGATCTGTCCCGCCAACTCGTAGCCATTCTCGGCATCGCCGTGGAAAATACAGATTTTGAGGGGATGCTCCTTGGCTCCGCTTTCACGGAAGAAGGCCACCGCTTCATCCACGCCGTCGCCGTCCAGATCCTGCAGCTGCACGGACTGGGTATTGCTGCCGGACAGCGGTGCGGCATACTCATACCCGCCCTTCAAAAGCAAGTCCAGACTGCCCTGCAAGCTTTCAAACTGAGGCGTCGGTCTGGGCAGCTGATATAGCTCGTCCGGAGATTTCAGACCGCATCCGGTCAGCACCAGCAGCGTCATCGCCGCCAGCAATAAAAATCTCACTTTTTTCTTCATGCGGTCTGCCTCCCTGAGCACAAAATTTCAGAGAATATTATACCACATACACTACAAAATAGATAGTGCTTTTTCGTCGGGTTACTTCCCTTTTTCTTACCTATTCTCCCCTCTTCCGGTACCCATTTTCTCTTGTTTCTTCTGCGCAAGATCAGAAAGTTTTCATTACTTCCGATTTTTCCTCTTGCCAACTGGCAAAACATCTTGTATAATAGTTTCAATTTATGCCGGTGTGATGGAATTGGTAGACGTAGTGGACTCAAAATCCACCGCCAGCGATGGCGTACCGGTTCGAGT
>JAHHSJ010000030.1 GCA_020025295.1 Oscillospiraceae bacterium
GTCGGGGGCGTTGCAGTCTTGCGGGGTGCGGTGGGACTGTGCTAATATGATTGTAATGTAGAAAAGGGGGAATTCCCGGTGCAAAGTAGAGAAGCTTTACTGGTCCATGTGGCAGAATTGTATTATGAGCAGGGCATGAGCCAGCAGAATGTGGCGGAAACCATGGGGCTGAGCCGTCCCACCGTGTCCCGGCTGCTGGATGAGGCCCGGGATTGCGGCGTTGTGGAGATCACCGTCCATTCTCCCCTGAAAAAAGAGGCCGGTCTGTCCGCACGGCTCCGGCTGGAGCTGGGACTGCGGGATGCGGTGGTGGTCAGCGGAAGCTATGACTATGACAAAGCCATGCGCCGCTGTGCACAGGCGGCAGGAGATGTGTTCCGGGCCGTGGTAGACAGCGGAATGACCGTGGGTATTTCTTGGGGCCGTGCCATGCAGGCCTTTTGTAACCAGTTTCCGGAGCAGGCACACATTTATAATGTAAATGTGGTGCAGATGATTGGCTGTCTGGGTACCGGAAACCCCCATGTGGACGGAGTAGAGCTGAGTCTCACTTTGGCCAAGAAGCTGAACGGCACCTTCCGCAATGTGTATGCCCCGGTGTATGTGGACAGCGAGCTGGTTCAGTCCTATCTGCTCCGGGAGCCGTCGGTAGAGCAGGCCATCCGTCAGGCCAGACAGGCGGACATCGTGCTTTCCGGCATCGGCTCTCTGGCGGACGCCAATGGCAGCCTGTTCAAGGCCGGTTATTTCAATGAGGAAGACCGCTGCACCCTGGCTGAGTCCGGAGCGGTGGCTATTTTGCAGGGCCGCCCGCTGAACCGGGAGGGCATGGAGCTTCGCACCCCCGGCAAGTTTGTGGTGGGTGCAGAGCTGGAGGATATGCGTCAGGCCAAGTGGCGCATCGGCATCAATGCCTCAGCTGCCGCCAGCACCGCTACACTGGCCGCTGTGCGCAGCGGCTGCATCAACATTTTGGTGGTAGATGAGCCGCTGGCACTGGCAATGCTGGAAGAAAACGGCACACCTTACACGAATTGAACAAAAGTTCGAATAAACAAGCAAATGTAAATACAGCGGTATGGGAAGCTGTGCAAATGCAACAGAGCAGGAAAAATAGTGGGTCGATTTCGTTGACATTTGTTCACCGGAGTGAAAAAATATAGGCGAACAAACGGGCAAAGCCCGAAAGAAAAAGTATCGTTTTCTTGATGTGAAAGGAGACCGATGACCATGCCGAATTACACGAAGGCAGAAACTCAGGCCATTGCCAACCAGATCCGCAAGCAGATTCTCGGCATTGCTCTGAAGAGCGGCGGCTGCTATCTGGCCCAAGCCTGTTCTTCTGCGGAAATTATCTCTACTTTGTATACGCAGATTCTGAATCTGGGTCCCTCCGTGGGTGAATGGGACGCCATTCCCTTCCCCGGAGTCCCCGGTCCCGACAATATGGACTATCAGCGTGGCAGCGCTTACCATGGCCTGCCTGCTCCCGATAAGGATCGTTTCTTTGTCTCCTGCTGCCATTACGCCAGCGTCATCTACTGCGCACTGGTCGCCACCGGCCGTCTGAGCCCCAAGGCACTGGAAAAGTTCAATGTGGACGGCTGGAACATGGAAATGATCGGCGCAGAGCATTCTCCCGGCTTTGAGAATACCGCCGGCTCTCTGGGTCAGACCGTTTCCATCGCCGGCGGCACCGCCCACGCCCGTAAGATGAAGGGCGAGACCGGTCGTGTGTTCTGCCTGCTGGGCGACGGCGAGCTGCAGGAAGGCCAGATGTGGGAGTGCGTGGAAGTCGCAAGCCACTACAAGCTGGATAACTTTATCATGGTTGTGGACGCCAACGGCCAGCAGGTCGAGGGCGCCATCGAGGACCAGATGACGGAAGAGCCTCTGACCGCTCGTTTCGAGGCCTTCGGCGCCAAGTGCGTCACCTGCAACGGTCACGAGATCGACGATATCATCGCCGCATGCAATGTGGAGCACAAGGACAAGCCTCTGGTGGTCATCTGCCGTACCCGTGGCACGACCGGTATGCCTCCCCTGGAAAAGCGCTATCCCTTCCTCCACTTTGTCCGTATCTCCGAGGCTGAGCGGGCTGAGTTCCAGAAGATTTACGACGAGATGTAAGGAGGTTGACGAGAAATGAAGATCGAAGTGAATACCCACGAGAAAAACATGCTCCGTCTGGCTGCCGAGCATCCCGAAGTGCTGGTTCTGTCCGCTGATTTGGGCAGCTCCTGCGAAGTGAAGAAGTTCCGTGCCACCTATCCCGACCGTTACCTGACCATGGGCATCGCCGAGCAGAATATGTGCTCTTGGGCTGCCGGTCTGGCCCGGGAAGGCTATCGTCCCTTCCTCCACACCTTCTCCGTGTTCCTGTATCGCCGTATTCTGGATCAGCTGGAGATGAGCGTGGCTTATCCGAACCTGCCTGTGGTTTTTGTCGGCTTCGTGCCCGGCATCACCACCCCCGGCGGAGTCACCCACCAGTCCATCAACGATGTGGGCGTGCTGCGCACCGTGCCTAATATGGCAATCTTTGATGTGGGCGATGCTACCGAGATCGAGGGCGTGCTGGATCTGGCTTACAACTATAACGGCCCTGTGTTCATCCGTATGCTCCGTAAGGAAGTGCCCCGTCTGTTCCCCGCCGATGAGCCTATGCAGTTCAACCGTGCCCGTGTCCTGAGCGAGGGCGACGATGTGCTGATTCTGTCCTCCAGCATCTGCACCGAGGAAGCAATGCGTGCCACGGCTGTCCTGAAGGACCGCGGTGTTTCCGTGCAGCATATGCATGTGTCCACCCTGAAGCCTTTCACGGACCCCACGATCGTGGAGGCTCTGAAGAAGTGCAAGTACGGCGTGGTCACCATCGAGAACCAGTACGACATCGGCGGTCTGTCCAGTGCCGTGTCCGAGGTCATCGCTGAGAATGGCATCGGCAAGCGTCTGGTCAAGATCGGCCTGCCCGGCTATCCTCATGGCGCATCCAAGATGTACCTGATGAAGAAGTACGGCATCGACGCCATGCATCTGGTCGGCGCTGTGGAAAATCTGATCGGTCGTGATCTGAACATCACCGAGCAGGATCTGCTGGAAGAGCGCTATGTGGATTTCTTGGAAGTCTGATGATGAAAAAACATTCTTAAAAGAACGCACACAGGCTTGCCTGTGTGCGTTCTTTGCGTTAAAATAGAGAAAATCATTCTCTGGGGACAACTGCGTCCGTGAAAAATCAGCATTTAGGAGGAGCAAGTATGAAGATCGTAAATCTGGGTTCTCTGAATGTGGACCATGTCTATCGGGTTGACCATTTCCTTCTGCCCGGAGAGACGAAAGCCTCACGCAGCATGACCACCAACGCCGGCGGCAAGGGTCTGAACCAGTCTGTGGCGGCCGCCCGGACCGGAGTGGATGTGTACCATGCCGGTTATTACGGACATGGCAGCGAGATCCTCATTGACGCACTGAGCCGTGCCCATGTCAAGCTGGATCTGCTGGAAGAGAAGGATATGCCCAACGGACACGCCATCATTCAGGTGGACGACGCCGGACAGAACTGCATCCTGCTCTACGGCGGCACCAATGTCTGCCTGACGGAGGAATATGTGGACCATGTGCTGGACGAGTGCACGAAGGACGATATTCTTCTGCTGCAGAACGAAACCAACCTGCTCCCTTATATGATCGAAGCCGCAGCCAAGCGTGGCATTCCTGCGGCCATGAATGCCGCCCCTATGGATGAGGGCGTCAAGAACTATCCCATCGGCAAGCTGCGTTACCTCATCGTCAACGAGATCGAGGGCGCCGCTCTGGCTGGCGGAGACACCTTTGAGGAAACGATGGCCAACCTGATTGCCGCTTATCCCAATACCGGAATCCTGCTGACGCTGGGTTCTGCCGGCGCTTGGTTCCATGACGGCGACCGGGACATCCGTATGGGCTGCGCCAAGGTGCCTCAGGTGGTGGATACTACCGCCGCAGGCGATACCTTCCTCGGCTACTTCCTGGCCGGTATGCTCCAGAAGCTGGACCCGGCGCAGGCATTGCAGCGGGCCACCTTCGCCAGTGCCCTCACCATCCAGAAGCCCGGTGCGGCAGACTCCATCCCCAATGTGAATGAGGTGGAAGCAGTTATGGCTGCCGGAACCCTCGGCACGCTGGCTGTGGAAGACAATCACGCATAACAAGAAAGAGCAAAGCCGCTGTATCCTCGGATACAGCGGCTTTTTTTGATGAAAATTAAGCGAATTTTGCGATGTAGCCCTGCACGAAGATGAACAGAACCACCAGCGGCAGCAGGAAGGACAGATAGAAGCGAGCCCACTTGGGGAACTTCAGACCGTTGCCGGTGTCCGCCTCGGCAGTAAAGTTCTTCCAGCCCCAGCCGTAGCGGGAGGTGCAGAAGAGCAGATAAACCAGACTGCCCAGCGGCAGCAGGTTGTTGCTGACGATAAAATCTTCCAAATCCAGAATACTGCCCAGCGGAGCGAAGGAGCTCCACACATTGAAGCCCAAAATGCAGGGCATACTGAGCAGGATGATAACCACCAGATTGATCAGAACGGCCTTTTTACGGGAGCAGCCGGTGAGATCAATGGCAAAGCAGACGATATTTTCAAATACGGCAATGACAGTGGAGAAGGAAGCAAAGATCATAAACAGGAAGAAGAGGGCGCCCCAAAGCTGACCGCCTGCCATCTCGTTAAAGACATTGGGCAGGGTGAGGAACAACAGGCTGGAGCCTTCTCCGGGATTGACGCCGTAGGCAAAGCAGGAGGGGAAGATAATCAGACCCGCCAGCAGAGCCACAAAAGTGTCCAGAGCGGTGACAAACACAGCCTCACCGGTCAGGGAGCGCTCTTTTCCGATGTAGCTGCCGAAAATAGCCAGAGCGCCGATACCCAGACTCAGGGTAAAGAACGCCTGTCCCATAGCGGCAAAAATCACTTCACCCACACCGTATTCCGCCATTTTGTGGAAATCCGGGTACAGGTAGAACTTCAAGCCTGCCATAGCGCCGGGCAGAGTCACCGCACGGACCGCCAGAATGAGCATCAGGATCAAAAGAGCCACCATCATGACCTTGGTGATTTTTTCCACACCCTTTTGCAGACCCAAACCGACGATGCCGAAGCAGATCAGCACGGACAGAATCATAAAGAAGGCCATAGAAGCGGGGTGGCTGAGCATCTCACCCCAAACGCCGCTGACGCCGTTTGCATCCAGCCCGACGAAGTCGCCCCGGAGCATTTTGAAAAAATAGTTTACCATCCAACCGGCAACGGTGGTGTAAAACATCATGAGCAGATAGTTTCCCGCCATGGCTCCCCATTTATACCAGTGCCATTTGGTGCCCTTCGGCTCCAGACGGTCAAAGGAAAGGGCAGCGCTGCACTGGCTGGCACGACCGACGGAAAACTCCATGACCATGATCGGCAGACCCAAAATGGCCAGAAACAGCAGATAAATCAGAACGAAAGATGCGCCTCCGTACTTACCCACGATGTAAGGGAAGCGCCAGACATTACCCAAACCGATGGCACAACCGGCGGAAATCAGGATAAAGCCTAAGCGGGATGAAAATTTCTCTCTCTTCAAAAAAACACCCTCTTTTGGAATATTCTTTTAGATTATAGCAGATGGAAATAGAAAATGCAATTATTTGACGAATCAGATTTCACGCAGTAAAGATTGAAAGCATAGAATAGGAAGAGGCTTTGACGGGGATTTGTGCCAGAGAAACTTCCGGGGAAAACGAGAGGGAGAACGGGTCAGAATGTGTAAAATTTGAAAGGAAAGACAAGATTTTCTCAAATGCGGAAAAAATCCATTGGCAGATAGGGAAAAAGAAAATCCTGCCCAATGCTGTTTGACTTTGCCAGAGAAAAGGCGGACTGTTCTGCACATAGTAAGAACGCACGAAAAAACGTGCAAAATGGTCTGGAAGGGGAGAAAAACATGCAAAAAAGGGAGGAAAAGCCATGGAAACAACGGCTAAGGAGGATGTTGGCAGGGCTTATGAGCCTGTTTTTGGTGGGAATGGCGTTCCCGGTGGGAGCGGCATCCGCAGCAGAAGCAGAGACGCCGGGAGGACCACGGATGCTGGTCCCGGTGGGGCATACCGTAGGAATTAAACTGTTTTCCCAAGGTGTGATGGTAGTTGGACTTTCTGATGTGGTAACGGAAAGCGGTGAGCAGTCCCCGGCACGGGAGTGCGGATTGCAGCAGGGCGATATTATCACCCATATTGACGCCCAGCCGGTGGATACCATTGAAGAAGTGCAGACCGTGCTGCAGGAATCCGGCGGCGAGGAGGTGGAGCTGTCGATTTCCAGACAGGGACGGAATCTGAAAGCCCAAACTGCGGCGGCTTTGTGCAGCCGGGATGGCTCTTACCGTCTGGGCGCATGGATTCGTGATTCGATGGCCGGCATCGGTACTGTCACTTATTATGACCCGAATACCGGAAAATTTGCGGCTTTGGGCCATGGAATCAATGATGTAGACACCCATTTGCTGATTCCACTGCAATCCGGCGGTGTGATGCGCTCCACGGTGGCGGATGTGCGGGCCGGTGAAAAGGGCAAGCCCGGCGAATTGCACGGACGGTTTGACTTGAGCCGGGATTTGGGCAGCCTGTATGCCAATACCGATCAGGGTGTGTTCGGTAAGCTGGAAGAGGATGTGTTCGGCGGCAAGCCCATCCCCGTGGCAAAGCCGGAGGAGGTGCAGGTGGGCAAAGCCACCATCCGCTGTAATGTGTCCGGCGACCAGGTGGAAGAGTTCGAGGTGGAGATCCTCCGGGTCTATCCGGTGTCGGATGGAAATGACCGATCCATGATGGTGCAGGTCACCGACCCCAGACTGCTGGAGAAAACCGGCGGCGTGGTGCAAGGGATGTCCGGCAGTCCCATCATTCAGAACGGTAAGCTGGTGGGCGCAGTGACCCATGTTCTGGTGAATGACCCCACCAAGGGGTATGGTATCTTTATCGATAATATGCTGGCAGCGGCGGCATAAATGAAAGGCGGCAGAGGGAAATCCTCTGCCGCTTTTGGCTTTTGTATGATATAATGCAGTTCAAACAGTCAAAACAAGCAGATTATGAAGAATGGCAGGGCAGTGTTATGAACATCGAAACCAATCGTTTGATGATACGGAATTTCTCTCAGGGTGATGCACAGGACCTCTATGAGATACTCGGCAATGAGGAAACGATGGAGTATTGTGAACCGGCATATACCTTTGAAAAAACGGAACAGTTTATGGAGAAGTTTTGCATCGAAAGAAACGGTGCGGTTGCAGCGGTTCATAAAGAAACGGGGAAAGTGATTGGATACATACTGTTTCACGAACTGGAAGATGGTATCTATGAAATTGGATGGTTTTTCAACAAAGCCTATTGGCGGCAGGGCTATGCTTATGAATCCTGCAAAGCTGTGATTGACTATGCGTTTGGTGAATTGAAAGCACATAAGATTGTTGCGGAAACAATTGATGCCGTAAAATCGGTTTCACTCATGAAGAAGCTGGGAATGGAAATCGAGGACATCCAACGAAGCCAAACAAGGGATAATCACGGAAATTGGGCTGATTTGTATTGTTATGGATTACAGAAATAAATAACAGATGTAGATTGTTCAATATATTTGAAGTCATCCCGAATGGTCATCACTCGTGTCTGGCAGACCTCTTGCACACCGATTGCCGGAACATCTTGCCGCTGGATTTTCCAGCAGATTGATTCTGAGTGAACATTCCGTCTATGAGGATGTGTTGGCTTGAATGCAGCAAAATACAGACAAGAAAGGGTACAGATTTGAATACTTATCACGAATACGAAGAAATAAGTGACCTCAAACGCAGTAACACAGGCGTATGCAATCAGGAATTTGTAGAATGCAGGTTTGAAAACTGCGAATTTGACACTTTGCATGTAAAAAACTGCAAATTTATTGACTGCACCTTCAGCGGATGCCGCGTAATCAACCCTGTGTTTGAGCATTGCGCGATGACAGGAAACGATTTCCTGTCATGCCAGCTTTTCGGGATCAACTGGGACAGTTTGTCCACTGGTTTTGTTGCTCCGGTTGAACATTTCGAGGATTGCCAGCTCAAATACAACAATTTTGTGAATATGAATCTTCCAAAGTTCACATTCTCCGGGAATGACATTTTGGAGTCGCTGTTTGGTGACTGTGACCTTTCCCACAGCAGATTTTCCGCATGCCATCTGAAGAGAACCGAATTCTATCGCTGCGACTTAACCGGGGCCGATTTTGAATGTGCGGATGGTTATGTTGTGGATATATCAAATTGTGAGCTGAAAAACGCAGTCTTTTCCTTCCCGGAAGTTGTAAATCTGCTCCGTGGGCTTGATCTCATCATCAAGTGACACCGTACATGAGGGCTGTAGTAGTTTTATCATATCAACCGGCGGCAAAGCAGAAAGTGGCAGAGGGAAACCTCTGCCGCTTTCTGCTTTCGTATGGTATAATTCCGTTAAATCAAACTCGTAAAAAGAAAACGCTGCCGTGAAGCCGCCCGCCCTAAGCGGGATGGCGGCTTCGCTTAAAATGCAAAAATATTTTGGCAGCAGCGAAACTTTCCGCCTAAAAATCGTACTTCATGTGTAGAAAGGCCTTTTAGAAACACATAAGGGGGTGAAGGTATGGAGGATGCTGAGATCATCAAGCTGTACTTTGCAAGGGATGAGAAGGCAATTCAGGAAACCGAACATAAATATGGTCGGCTGTGCTTTCGCATTGCACACAATATACTGTACAATATTGAGGATTCTGAGGAGTGCGTAAACGACACCTATCTCGGCGCGTGGAATACAATCCCACCGAAAAATCCCAAGAATTTTATGGCATTTCTTTGTAAAATAACACGCAATCTGTCGCTCAAGCGCATGGACTATCACATGGCACAGAAGCGAACTCCAGAGCTGCTTGCATCCTTTGACGAACTGGAAGCGGTGCTGCCTGACCGCCGGATCGAAGCCCGGGTTCGTGATGAGGAGATTGGAGCGGCAATCAGCCGATTTCTCAAAACAGAATCCGCGGACAGCAGGAATGTGTTTTTGAGAAAATACTGGTTCTGCGATTCGATCCAAACAATTTCAAACACATACGGCTTTCGTGAAGAAAAAGTGAAATCCATGCTTTATCGTACCCGAAATCGTCTGAAAGACTCTTTGGAGAAAGAAGGGATTGCATTATGAAAAAGCCGAGAATTGCAGATGCAATGGAATATATTGAGGAAGATTTGATTGCAGAGGCCGCAACATACAAACCTCATAAGCATAAGGTGCCTGTCTGGACCAAGTGGATGGCGGCAGCTGCTTGCCTGTGCCTTTGTGTCATCGGTGCCATCAAGATTTGGAATCCCGGTATGGGCTGCTCTCAGCAGGTCCGGGACTTCCTCGAAGCGGATGGAACGCTGTATTTCAGCACTTGGGATGATGGCGTTTACTGTTGGAATCCGGATATGAATGAGCCCCAAAAGCTGTCTGAAACCGGCAGAATTTCAAAAACAGAAGCCGGTTTCATGCTGTATTCGACGCAGGACACTACATTGTGGGAGGTCACCGGCAGCCAGCTGGAAGCGGTCGGGAAAGCGGATGTTGGGGATGCGCTGGAAGAGCCCGTGCTGATTGGAATTTACGACGGTTATGCTTATTGGGGCGGTGACCGAAAGGACCTGCCCGAGTCTGCCCTTGGCAGTGCGATTCTCAGAACGCCGCTGTCCGGTGGACAGGCAGAAGAAGTCGCTGTGGTTTCGGACGGATTATATTTGAACTACCATATGCGTGGAAATACCTTGTACTATTATCAGCATAAATTTGAAGCCCCAAAAGCGCAGATTTATGCACGCAATTTGCTCACCGGTCAGGAAACAGTTCTGGCAGCGCTTGCGTACGGAGACACCGAGGTTTATTTCCTGAAGGATGCTGTCGTAATCAGCGATCGGGAGGCGAACAGCCTTTACCGCATGGATTATACAGGCGGAACGCCTGTCCTGCTGACGGATGCGATTCCTCAAACCCCGGCGATGTCTGAGCGAGGGGGAAAGATTTACTATGAGACCTCGTTCGGAGAAAATGAGTCGACTGAGTTCTTGAGTGGCGATGGTTTTTACAGCGAAAATCTGGTTTCCGTCGACCTGCAATCCGGAGAGCTGACGATCATCACGGATTTTGATTTAGGGAGTGACAAGGGCATCGCACGATATACCCTGACGGACTTGGCTATGACAGAAGGCGGATTCTATTTCGTTGACCCTGCCGCAGGTGTGTTCTATCATAACTTTGCAGACGGCACAGATGCGGAACTCGATTACAGTAAATAAGCGCCGGCGTTCGAGCGGCTGCGGTGTTTTTATTGCCCTTGGAGAAGGGTGTGCATCATGACTACTTTATTGCGGAAGGATGAGAGATCATGGCAAAAGCGTTTGTAGCGATGTTCACAGCAAAAGAGGTTTCCTACCTGCTGTTTCAGAAGAAAATCTGCCCGAAATGCGGCGGAAAAATGACCAAGCAGAAATGCTCTGAACTTGTGGACGGGGCAAGGTTTGATTCGGCGTCTGCCCCGCTTTACACGAAGCGGCGTGAGGTAAAACACTATTACTATCGCTTCCTCTGCGAGAAATGCGGCGGAGCAAAGGATGAATTGGAGCTTTCCGAGTGTGTGATGGAGCAGCCGGCGGAAGACGGCGCTCCGATTCGACAGGTGAGCATGGAACAGGCGACGGAGTTTATCCATCTGCGGTACTCTGCCGCCAAGTGGATGGCGTTGGGTGTGCTGCTGTGTATTTTGAGCGCAGTCCCGGTGATTTTGCTGGGGGAGATGCAGGAGCTGGGGCGTGTGTCCATCAGCGAAAGCGCGGCGGCAGGACTTGGCTGTCTGCTGCTGATGATGCTGGTGGCCGCTGCCGTCGGTATGTTTATTCACTGCGGTTTGAAGCTGCAGCCCTACGAGTTTTTGGAGCATGAGCCCGTCGAAACCGCCTATGGCGTGGACGGCATGGTGCGGGAGCGTCGGAAGGGCTATTCCTCCCGGTATACCCAGCTGCTGATCGCAGGAATTCTCCTGTGCGTGCTGTGTCCCACGCCGCTGTTTGGCACACTGGTCTGGTTTGGGGACGACAATGACTGGGCCATGTCCTTGGCGGTGGCAGGGCTGCTGGCTATGGTGGCGGTCGGAGTTTATTGCATCGTCCGCACCTGTATGGTTTGGGGCGCATTTCAGCTTCTGCTGGAGGAAGGGGATTACACCCGGGAAAAGAAGCTGGAGAACCGCCGCAACCATGCCATTGCCGGCATCTACTGGGGCGTGACCACTGCGTTGTATCTGGGATACAGCTTCCTCACCGGACGGTGGGGGAGCAGCTGGATCATCTGGCCGGTGGCCGGCGTGGGCTATGGCGTGCTGGAATGTGTGCTGCGAATCGTCCGAACCCACAGAAAAGAGTCTGCAAACTAAAAAACACCCCCGGCCGAATGCTTCGGTCGGGGGTGTTGTCCTTTGTGGAAAACCAGATCACTTGCGGCGGAATCGGAAGTCGCAATGGGAACCGCCCTCTGCCAGTGTTGTGGTGCGGTCCAGATGCAGTCCCATGATCTCGGCGAAGAGAAAATCCAGCCGACAGAGGTAGCTCGCAAGCTCCGGGCAGCCCTCCGCCTGACACATTTTGCAGATGCCGCACTCCAGATAGTCGTAGCCCAGATCGAAGCACCCGTTGCCGGGAATGAGGTCTACCACCCAGTCGCTGGGATACTGCCGCCGGTGAGTCGACTCTGCCCATTTTTTCTGCTTTTGGATGCGTTTGGGGTCGAGGTAGTGGTCGGCATCCCCCATCACTATGCGGAACAGTCGGCTGCCCCGGAGACCGGACTCCATGGCGGCGCAGTTTTCTTCCGGGGTGCGGTGGTTTGTGCGGTTCATGGCGATGAACCAAGCCCCTAGATTGTAGGCGCTCAGCAGGCAATTTCCCTTTCCAATGTCCCCGGCACGGGCCATGATGCGATGATATTCCGCTCGGGTGGTACGGCGTTCCTTTCGGGAACTTGCTGAACCGGTGGCATGGGACAGAAATAAGCCCATGAGCTCTGTGGTCAGATTGTTTTTCACTTGGGAGACGCTCCGTTCATGCGCAGGTGGAGCATTTTCACCATGCGGAACCGGTCGGAGGCCTTCATGGTGAACGCAGTGGAAAAGCGCAGACCTTTGGTGTCGGTGTGGGCATAGTAAGGCTCTTCCTTCAACAGGGTTGCGCCTACCTGACGGGCGAGTGCTTCTCCGTCATCCACATAGAAGTACATAGCCGTCTCTTCGTGCCCTACCTGCTTCATGTATTTTCCGATGCGCTTCATGCCGGAGGAATTCACCGTATCAAAGACGAATTCCACCGCTCCATAGTGGTTGAGCATCCGCAGCAGACGGATCACCTTTTCCTGCTCAAAGTAGTAGAGCAGGCCGCTGGCAGTAATCAGAATGGGGGCGTCCGGGTGAGCGGAGCGGATCTGTTCCATCCAATCCCGGCTGAAGGCGTCGGACACGATGAAACTGTCCCGTTCCGGCAGCCCCAGCAGATGCTGGCGGTAGGCGATGACCGCTGGGAGATCCACCTCATACCACTGGCTGGAGCCGTTGTCGTTGCGGTAAAAGCTGGTTTCCAGCCCGCAGCCCAGTTCCACCACAATGCCCTCCGGATTCCGGTTCAGAAAGTCACCGATGTACCGATCCATGTTGGCGGAACGAATGGCTCCGGCCAGCAGCGTGTATTGGGTCTGTGTGTTCTGTCCTTTGATGGTTTTCGGGAGCCGTTTCTTCAATTCCAACGCTTTTTGATCGGTCAGGATGTGGGGAAAGGACTCACTGGCATAAATTCTGCCCAGTAAGGGGACAAAGAGCGTATCTTCTACCATACTGAACTCCGTCATGATGATTCTCCTTTCATTCCCGATTGGAATGGTTTTATGCAGCAACCGTTTGGATGCGGCAGCTGGGCCGAGCAAACAAACGGTTAGTAATAACTAACACAATTGTAGCACCTTTTCCCCGCTGCTTCAATATCGAACGGGAAAGAAGAAATCAGTGGGGAAAAACAACCACCTCCCGAGAAAACGGTGGTTTCCGGGAGGTGGTATGCGGAAGGATTCGATTGAAAACGGGAATCCTGCTCGGAGCGGTTAGGACAGAGCGGGATTTTTTCTGCACCGGAGGACATAGTACAGGGCGCTCACCACAAGGATGAAGAAAGCGGCAGCCGGAGCGCAAAAACCGATGCGGAACAAGGAGGGGTTGGGCTGGATGCTGGCGAAGTAGGCGTAGGGGGTACGCACCAGCAGGGAGGCGCAGACGCCCTGAATCATGACAAAGCTGGTTTTTTCGATTCCGTTGAAGTAGCCGTTAAAGCAGTAGGCGATGGAGAGGATAAAGCACTCCAGCGAGGTTGCCTTCAGGAATTCGGCAGAGGCGGAAATCACGGCGCTGTCATTGATGAACAGCAGGGACATGGTATCGCCGTGGAAGAAGGTGAGATAGGCCATGGCGCCGCCGATGACGGAAGCAGTGGCCATTCCGACCCAGAGGGCTCGCTTGGCCCGCTGCGGCTGATTGGCGCCGATGTTCTGTGCCACAAAGGCGGAAATGGCGGACATATAGGTGGTGGGGATGAGGATGACAAACATCACCAGCTTTTCTGCAATGCCTACGCCGGAAGAGGCCACCACGCCGAGGGTGTTGACGAAACCCAGAATGAGCAGGTAGGAGACCTCATTGCACATACGGAGCAAGGCAATGGGCAGACCCAGTTTCACGATGGAACAGGCCAGCTTCCGCTGGAAGCCCATGTTTGCTCGGGACAGGGGGAAGGGGAGCCTTTTGCGGATAATCAGCAGGGAGAAGAGCACGCTGACGGCCTGCGCGCCGATGGTGGCAATGGCAGCGCCCACCGTGCCCATTTGGAACTGGTCGATGAGGATATAGTCGCCGATGATGTTGGCAACGCAGGCTATACCCACAAAGAGCAGGGGTGTTTTGGAGTCACCCAAGCCGCAGAAAATGCCGCTGAGCAGATTGTAGCCGACCACAAAGATGGTGCCGGCGCCGCAGATGAGGATATAATGTACTGTCTTGCCGAAGGCCTCGTCCGGGGCGTGGAGCAGGGTGGCCAGGTCGGGAGCGGACAGCAGCAGAAGGGCGGTGAGCAGGATGCCGACGCCGGAAAAAATCCAGATGCTGGTGCCAATGATGTCAGCGCTCTGTTTGTTGTTCCGCTCTCCGACGGACTGCCCCAGCAGGATGGTGGTGCCCATGGAAAGACCGGTGATGATGCCGCTGACAATGGCCATGGTCTGGCTGCCGGTAGAAACAGCGGACACATCGGCGTTGGTTCCGAACTGACTCACCATCCAGAGGTCGACTGCACCATACAGGGCCTGAAGGACCAGAGAAAACAGAATGGGAATGGCAAAGCGGGTCAGAGCGGGGAAAATCGGCCCGTCTGTAATTGGATTGTGATTTCGTTTCATATGGACACTCCTGCGTTATTCGTTTTGATTCATGTGAATCTCGGTCAAGGTGTGAAGCATTTTGCAGAAATTGAGGATTTCTTCCGGAGAAAACTGTTCCGACAGCGCCTGCACACACTGGTTCTCTTGCTGTCGGAACATTCGGAACTGAGGGACGGCATCCTCGTTGATGGAGAGAAAATTCTTGCGGTGATCCGTAGGATCGGGGGTTTTCAGAACAAAACCCTGCCGGATCAGGTCATTGACCTTCTGCGTGACGGCAGGTTTGGACACATACAGCAGCTCCGCCAGCTTGGACACCGTGCAGGTGCCGCCCATGCAGTGAATCAGCTCCAGATAGAGCAGACTGTTGTAGGTGAGATTCTGGTCCACCACCTTCTGATTCATCAGTCGCAGATCGGAGAGGGTGGTGTTGTAAAAAAAGGAGTTCAGCTCATCGCACAGATTCATAGAAAACCTCCGATCTCCCGAAATTTCCGGTAAAAATAACGCAGACCACATCCTGCCTGACCCAAAGGACGACAGAGAAGTGGTCGGATGGTAAATAGTTAAGCTGTTTTAATAATGTTAGAGGAACTGTGCCTAAAAGTCAAGGCGATTCCGGTAAACAAAATGAGGAAATACCGATTGGAATCAGCCGATATTGCAGCATTTTTTACAAAACAGTTGCCTGTTTGTTGCATTTTTGAGAAGGAAGAGGTATCATAGCAAAAACCAAATGACGAAGGGAGGAGCGCGGACAATGGATTTAGAAATGATCCGCAGGATACAAGAGGATTCGGAACAAGTCAATCAGCTGTATGAAAAGATAAATGAGGACACCAGATTGAATCGTTCCAAAGCCGGAAGGGTGGAGTTTCTCACCAATGTGCGGTATATCGAGCGGTATTTGAAGCCGGGGGCAAAGATTCTGGATCTGGGAGCCGGAACGGGGGAGTACAGCCTGTACTTTGCCCGAAAGGGCTATTCCGTGTCGGCGCTGGAGCTGGCGGATGCCAATATCCGGGTGTTTCGCAGCAAGCTGCGACCGGAGGACTCGGTGGAGCTGGTGCAGGGCAATGCGCTGGATCTGAGCCGCTATCCCTCCGATAGCTTTGATGTTGTGCTGGTGTTTGGGCCTCTGTACCACCTGCATCGGGAAGAAGATCGCCGCCGCTGCATTGCCGAGGCGATGCGGGTGTGCAAAAAAGACGGCGCCATCTTCTTTGCCTTCATCAACCACGACATGGTGATGCTGACGGAGCTGAACTACAACCCGCAGCACTTTCGAAACGGGGATTATCAGAAGGACACTCTGCGGCTGAACGATTTCCCCTTTGTGTTCTTCACCTCCGAGGAAGCCAGAGCACAGCTGCAAGCGGCTGGGGTGGAGCTGCTTCACGAGGTGGCCTCCGATGGAGCCAGCGAGCTGATGGAAACACAGATCAGCGCAATGGACGAGGAGAGCTATCGCCAGTACCTCCGGTTCCACTGGTATATCTGTGAAAAACCGGAATTTTTCGGTATGACCAACCATATGCTGTTTGTGGGAAGAAAAAAGTAAAACCGGATGGAAAACCGCACCCTGCGTGTTTCATCGAAACCCACAGGATGCGGTTTTTGTGTATGTATATGTAAAGACAAATGTACTTGCATGAAAAACAATAAAAAGACAGGGGAAAACGGGGGGTTCAACGGGACGGAGCGACACTGCACCTAGGAAAACACTAGGGTTTTTGTGGAATATGACAGGTGAGTTTGGAGAAAATGACCAAAAAACGACCTATAAACGGAAAAACAAGTGGTTTTACTTAGAAAAAGAATCTTATCACCAGAATAATCTGAAGTGAAATCTGGGAAAAATAAGAGCATTTACGCTAGAAAATCATACTAAAGTGGTTCTGTTTTCGATTCTACGAGCCGGAGAGAAAACAGGCTCGTTAAATTGTTGACAATTGCGGAAGGCGGATGTTACAATGTGCCGGAAGTCACCCCCCGAAAAGGATTTAGATAGGAAATAAGGAGGCAACACTTATGAAGGGTTTTGCAATGTTGAAGATTGGCCAGACTGGCTGGATCGAGAAGGATATTCCCGCCTGTGGACCGATGGATGCGATTTGTAAGCCTCTGGCTCTGGCTCCCTGCACTTCTGATGTGCATACCGTTTGGGCCGGTGCAATCGGCGATCGTAAAGATATGATTCTGGGTCATGAGGCCGTGGGCGAAGTCGTGGAAGTCGGCAGCATGGTTCGTGATTTCAAGCCCGGCGACCGTGTTCTGGTTTCCGCCATTACCCCTGACTGGAACTCTCTGGAGGCTCAGGGCGGTTACCCCATGCACTCCGGCGGTATGCTGTCCGGCTGGAAGTTCTCCAACTTCAAGGACGGCGTCTTTGCTGAGTATTTCCATGTCAACGATGCCGACGGCAACCTGGCTCACCTGCCTGAGGGCATGGATCTGGGCGCTGCTACCATGATTGCAGACATGGTGCCCACCGGTTTCCACGGTGTGGAGCTGGCCGATGTGCAGTTCGGCGACAATGTGGCCGTCATCGGCATTGGCCCTGTCGGCCTGATGAGCGTTGCCGCAGCCAGCATCCGCGGCGCTGCTGAGATTTTCGCAGTCGGTTCCCGTAAGAACTGCTGCGATCTGGCGACCGAGTTCGGTGCCACCGACATCATCAACTACCGCAACGGCGATATCGTGGAGCAGATCATGGATAAGACCCACGGTAAGGGCGTGGATAAGATCGTTATGGCCGGCGGCGACAACGATACCTTTGCTCAGGCAATCCGTATGCTGAAGCCCGGCGGAATCATCGGCAATGTCAACTATCTGGGCGAGGGCGACAATGTCTGCATTCCTCGTGTTGAGTGGGGCTGCGGCATGGGCCACAAGCAGGTCCGCGGCGGTCTGATGCCCGGCGGTCGTCTGCGCTCTGAGAAGCTGGCTCGCCTGATCGTGGCAAACCGCATCCATCCCGAGAAGCTGGTCACCCACCGATTCACCGGTCTGGAGAATGTGGAGCCCGCTCTGATGCTGATGAAGGATAAGCCCAGAGACCTCATCAAGCCTCTGGTCGTTATTGAATAAGGTTCCAAGCGCTTGGAAAGCCGATGGGAAGCATTGCTTCCTGTCGGCTTTCTTTCTTTTCCCTGCATCCTTGCGCTTGTCTGCTGCACATCTCGGGTCCGGGTCGGTGTGCAGTTGATTCTACGAATTTCGAAGAAAAAGGATTGACAATGAAAATGCGAGGTGATATCATCATGATATCACAAAGATACAAGGAGGTATTTGTTGTGGAAGAAATCATTTTGAGCAAAAAGAAAAACGGCCTGTTGGTGGCTCTTTTGACCATTGTGCTGTATGTGGGGGCCATTATTCTGCTGGTGTTTGCCGCAAATCGGGCAATCATCCCTCTGATCGTCCTCTGTGCGGTCTGGCTGGTGCTGGGCTGGATTCCTCTGTGCGGCTTGAAGGTGGTGGGGCCTCAGGAGGCTCTGGTGCTGACCCTGTTCGGCAAGTACATCGGTACGCTGAAGGAGAGCGGCTTCTACTTCGTGAATCCCTTCTCTGTGGCGGTCAATCCCGCCGCAAAGACCAAGCTGAACCAGAGTGGTGATGTGGATAATGGCAAGAAGGGGCTGGTGCTGACGGCTTCCGGCGTGTCCGGCAGTGCGGAGCTGGTGAGCAAAAAGCTCTCTCTGAAGGCGATGACCCTGAATAACAGCCGTCAGAAGATCAACGATTGCTTGGGCAACCCGGTGGAGATCGGCATCGCCGTCATCTGGCGTGTCACCGACACCGCCAAGGCGGTCTTTGAGGTGGATAACTACAAGGAGTACCTGTCTCTCCAGTGCGACAGTGCTTTGCGCAACATCGTCCGCCTGTATCCCTACGATGTGGCTCCCGATGTGGACACCACCGGCGACGGGATTGCTGATGAAGGCAGCCTCCGTGGCTCCAGCGAAGTGGTCGCCGAGCGCATCCGTCAGGAGATTCAGGAGAAGGTTCGTGCCGCCGGCATTGAAGTGATGGAGGCACGCATCACCTATCTGGCCTACGCCCCGGAGATTGCTGCCGTGATGCTGCAGCGTCAGCAGGCGTCTGCCATCATCGACGCCCGCAAGATGATCGTGGACGGCGCCGTGGGCATGGTGGAAATGGCTCTGGAGCGGCTGAACGAAAACGATGTAGTCCATCTGGATGAGGAGCGGAAGGCCGCAATGGTGTCCAATCTGCTGGTGGTGCTTTGCGGAAACCACGATGCACAGCCCATTGTGAACTCCGGCAGTCTGTACTGATGGCAGAAAAGAAGCAGGTGCCGCTGCGGCTGTCCGCAAAGCTGTATGCAGATATTGCCGCATGGGCAGAGGATGATTTCCGCTCGGTCAACGGTCAGATCGAGTATCTGCTCACCGAGTGCGTGCGGCAGAGAAAGAAGAACGGAAAATATGTTTCCGACGAAATTGATGTTCCGCCGGAGCTGGATTTGGAATGAAAAACAAGAAATCGGACGCAGGAAACTGCGTCCGATTTTTTCATTTTGTTCGATTGAGCGCTATTTGGTGGATTAGAGGTTGCCCATTTGCCAGAAGGCCACTGCACTGGCGGCGGCTACATTGAGGGAGTCGACCCCGTGAGCCATGGGGATACGGACGGTGTAATCGCAGTCGGCAATGGTGGAAACTGCCAGACCGTCCCCCTCGGTGCCCAGGACAATGGCCAGCTTTTCCTCGGCAGCCAGCCGGGGGTCCTTGATGGAGATGGAGTTGTCCGTGAGCGCCATGGCGGCGGAGCGGAAGCCCATGGAGCGGAGCAGACCGATGCCGGAGTCGGGGCAATCCTTGGGCAGGAAGGTCCAAGGCACCTGAAACACCGTGCCCATGCTGACACGGGCGGAGCGGCGATACAGGGGATCGCTGCACCCGGAGGTGAGCAGAACTGCATCCATACCCAAAGCAGCGGCAGAGCGGAAAATAGCGCCTACATTGGTGGGATTCATCACATTTTCCAGCAGGGCAATGCGTCGGGCACCGCCACAGACCTGCTCCACGGTGGGCAGGGGCTTGCGCCGCATGGCGCAGAGCATACCACGGGTCAAATGGAAGCCGGTAAGCTGGGTGAGAATTTCCGTTTCCGCCACAAAGACGGGAATATCATCGAAAGGAGCCAGCACCTCCAGCGCCTTTTTCGCCAGATTGGGCAGGTCGACCAGAAAAGACACCGGCTCATAGCCGGCATCCAGTGCTCGCTGGATGACCAGCGGACTTTCCGCCACAAAGAGGGCTTTTTCCGGCTCAAAGCGATTCAAAAGCTGTACTTGGGTCATTCGGGCATAGACATCCAGTTCCGGAGCGGAAAAATCCGTCAATTCAATGTAGCGTGGCATAGTGTTCTCCTTTGATCTTTGATTTCGTTCACTGCACATTATAGGTCAGGGGCGGTGCGCTGTCAATTCTGCGAGGGACGATGTGCGGCGAGAAAAATCGGGAATGACAGAAAGTTCTATTTAGGCCTGTTTTGCCATAAGAACTATATTGATTTGTTCAAAATAGTTCTACTTTTGGAAAAGGTGCAATTTTGCAACAGGAGGTGAAATATTGTAAAAAATGATTGTTGGTTTGTCACAGTTTTTCCTAGACGAAAATAGTTAAAGCGCTGAAAATATTCGAGTTAAGAATTAAATGACAAAAAAGGTGGACAAATTTTTTAATTCATGGTATCTTCTGAACATAACCTGACCCAAGACAGGTTACGAAAGAAACGGCTTATCTATAACTAGAGTAATTTTGGGAAGATGAGAAATTTGTTGTAAGAACAGGCAGAAAAGAATCGAAGGAGATGGATATGGTGATAAAACAGACATTAAAAATTGTGACCGTGTTCACAACCCTGTGCATGGTAGCAATCGGTGGGCTGGTCGGTACGGCTGAGGCCATTTCCGGAGGAAATACTCCGGTGACATACGAGGTTCAGGAGTCTCCGGCATTTTCGCTGACCGTGACGGCAGAGGGCAACGGTTCCGTGCGGTATCAGGATCAGGCAATCGTCGGTCAGACGATGACCTTCCAGATGAAAGCGGATGACGAGATGGTCTTTGAACTCTCCCCGGACGCCGGAGAGCGGATCGAGGAGGTATTGCTGGATGGAGCGGATGTTCTGGATCAGCTGAAGGACGGACAGTTGACGGTCCACGGAGCGAACAAAGAGCAGCAGCTCTATGTGCGTTTCAGTGGAACCAAGCAGCCGGACGGGACGAAGCCGGAAACGACAAAACCGGATGAAGCAAAACCGGAGCCCAGCGCACCCGATTCGGGCAGCGCTCCCACAACGGCAGGCACCACAAACAAACCCAATTCTGGCAGCAATCCCAAAACAGGGGACAGCACAAACCTTAGCGCTTACCTGTTTGTGGGCACGCTCTCACTCACCGGACTCCTGTTTTTGATGGTAAGGAAGAACGAAAGTCGAAAGCGGGACGAGAGGGGAATGATCTAAGTGGCCTTGAAAGAGGGGAAATATCAGGTAACCCATAAGGCACAAGGGAAATGGTGCCTGATTCAAAATGGGCAGGAGATCAACGGAACTTATGTACTGTTTCAGGAGGTACAGGAGCGGCACCCCAACGGTGTGTATACCATCGTGGGAGAGGTTCTGCTGGATGTGGATGTATCCGCAGAGCAGGTCCTGTATGTGGAAACGGAGGAGGGAAATACCCTTCCTGTAAATCCAGTCGGTGTGTACTCAAACAAATCTTATAAAAATGTAGGATACATCCCTTGTGGAGAAGATCGCTATATCGGGCTGTATCAGAAGAAACGAACGGCAGCGTATGTGTGGATGCTGTTGGCGGCCGTGGTGCTCTTGCTGGCCCTTGTACTTGCGGGTGTGTGGGCGTTGAACCAGTATCAGGCGCAGAAGCACCCCACCATCGGAGGATACGAGATCGAGACCAGCATCGCCGATTACGAAGGAACGCTGACGCGTCCTGCGGATATGGATCAAACTCAAATTTTGATTCCGGGGTTCAGTGCCCTCCGTTTCAAGGCAGGCAGTGATGAAGTCAAAACCATGCTGTTTAATCCGAAGGATAATCCCTGCTTCTTCCAGTTCAATGTGGTGGACGGAACCACCGGGGAAGTGATTTATGAAAGCAAACTGGTTCCCCCCGGAAAGGGCATTGAGCAGATACAGCTGAACAGAACTTACGAAGCCGGAGTGTATCCGGCGGTGATCCAGTTTAACACCCACGATTTGGAAGAGCCATCCATTCGCTATAATGGCTCCGAAATGAAGATTACCTTAGTGGTGGTGGAGTAAAAGGAGGTTGAAAATGTGATGAGAAAAGATGCATCGAACAAGATGACCCAGATATATCGCCGGAGCGTGGCGTTTGTGCTGACTATGGTGATGCTTTGCTCCGTAGTCATCGGCAATATCGGCGTCGTTATGGCGAATGATATTCCGGAGCAGGAGGGCAATACGGCAGCCGTAGAGGAACTGCTGCCCCAGAGCCAGACGGAGCCTGCGCAGCCGGAACAGGCCGTACAGCCGGACGAGCCGGACGGTATGGCAACGCCCGAAACCGAAGCCCCTCAGGTATCGGACGAAGCCGAAGCACCCCAGCTTCCGGAGGAACCCGAAGCACCTCAGGTATCGGAAGAAGCCGAAATGCCTCAGGCCCCGGAGGAAACCGAAGTACCTCAGGGAACGGAACAGGCCGAACTGCCCCAGCTTCCGGTGGTGACCGAAGTACCTCAGGTGTTGGATGAGGCAGAAGCCCCTCAAATTCCGGAGGAAGAGATGATGATGGAGGAGAGTATCCTTCCTGAAAACGACCCGTTCAG
>JAHHSJ010000031.1 GCA_020025295.1 Oscillospiraceae bacterium
AAATGTGTATGATTATCTCAACGGAATGTGCTGTAAATTGCATGCTTTTATACAATTCACCAGCACATTCCATAAATTTTTATTAAGGCGACGCTGAATTGAGTTTCCTTAGTAAGAGGAGGATGTAATTAGATGAAGCGAGCTCTCAGCCTGCTGCTGTCGCTGGCCATGGTGTTTACCTTGGCGATGCCGGCCTTTGCGCAAGAACCGGTCAGTGCAGCAACTGAACTCCCTGCCCCCGCGCAGGAAGAAACCAATGTTCCCGAGGAACCCACCGATACCCTCGAGGACGCCACCACCCCTGAGGAAACCACCTCTGTCCCCACTGAGGACACTGTCGATTCCAAAGAGGCTCCCACCACCTTTGCAGCTGCTCCTGCGGCTGCTGCTCCCACGATCCCCGGCTATACTCAGGTGACCAGCACTCAGCTGGACACCTCTAAGTACTATCTGGTGGTCGCTACGGACAGTAACAATCAGGCTTACGCTCTGTATCCTGATCCCCTAGGTCTCACTGCTAACGCTGGCGATACCATCAGCACCAAAACTGCAGCTGAAGGTATCTTTGTTGCTCAGCTGAACATCGCTGGGGACAAGGTAACTGCAACCCATATGAACGACAGTACCTCTATGGAGATGGACTCTTTGCGCTACACCGTAGAGGGAAACGGCAGCAGCTATGCTTTTGCCGGCAGCAACAGCAACTACATCGCACTCAACAATTATCTATTGAGCAGCACTCCGGTCAACCTTTCCGTGTCTATGGACAATGGACATGCCGTCACTCTGAAAAACACCAGCACGAATCGCATCCTCGACTTAAACAAGCGCGGCGATTCTAAGGAGTTTAAGATGAATGGCAAGACCTTCAACACCAACTTCTGGGCTCCCTATGGTTCCACCCGTTTCTCCATCTACCTGTATACCGAGAACAACGCTGAGGTTCCCGTTACGGTCTCCAAGGGTGAGTTGAACTCCGCCATTGATCGTGCGAACAAGATGCTCACTTCTGACCTCTACACCGAAGCCAGCAAGACCGCTCTGAATACCGCTTTGGATGCCGCTAAGGTCGAGAAGGAAAACACTAACTCCACGGTGGAGTCTGTGGCAAAGGCCACGCAGGCTCTGGTGAAGGCCATGCAGGCCATGGCTCCCATTGAGAGCATGATCGCCGAAGGCGCTCCCGCCGACGGCAAGACCGAAGGCCAGCCCTTCCCTGTCGGCTTGGCCGGAAGTCAGACTTTCCGTATCCCTGCTATCACCACGCTGGATGACGGCACGCTGGCCGCAGCAATCGACGCACGCTGGGACGCCTGTCCCGACGGCAACGGCATTGACACCCTGTTCAGCATCTCCAAGGATAACGGCAAGACTTGGGAATACACCTTCCCCAACTTCTTCAACGACTCCATCAACAAGTACATCAACGAAGCCGCTTGCTTTATTGACCCTGTCATGGTTCAGGACAACGACGGCACCATCTACCTCCTGACCGATGTGTTCCCCGGCGGTCACTTCATTCGTACGGTAGCTAATACCACTGGTTACGAGAAAATCAACGGCGAGCAGCGTATGGTGCTGTACATTAACCGTGACGGACAGAATAGCAACAACTACGATTACTATGTAGGCAACTTCACCACTGCTGCTGGCGAAACCAAGGGCTATGCTCCTGTCATCGACAAAAACGACGAAAGCCGCATCGCCTACTATGTGGACGACCACTACTACCTCTACACCGCAGACAAGGCTCCCATGTACTGCCAGCAGCTTGGCAGCGACAAGTTCGTGCAGCAGAATGTGTTCTTCTACAACGCTGAACTCCATGTCCGTAACGCTACCTATCTGTGGCTGATTACCTCTAACGATCAGGGCAAGACCTGGTCCGCTCCCACCATTCTGAACCCTCAGGTTCGCCCCGGTGAGGGTGGTGCTACCCACCGCTTCTACGGTGTTGGCCCCGGCGCCGGTTTGGCTTTGAAGGACGGCACAGTGATGCTGCCTTGCTATGTCAACAGCACTTTCTCTCCCGAAAAGTCCAGCTTCGTTTACACCAGAGACAAAGGTAAGACTTGGCATCGCTCCGATGACGCTACCATCGGCAATGACTGGTCCAGCGAAAGCACGATGGTTCAGATCAATGACACCACCGTCCGCCAGTTCTGCCGTGACGGCCACAATGTGCTTCGTTACACCGATCATGTGTGGGATGCCGCCTCTGAAACATGGGTGCGCAAGGGTGAACCTGTCCGTCTGGAGAATGTGCTTAAGACCAGCTACAACCAGTTGTCTGCCATCCGCTACTCCAAGCCCATCAACGGCAAACCCGCCATTTTGGTCTCCACCGCCGCTATGCCCGGCAACAGCAGAAACCACGGCGTGATCTACACCTTTACCCTCAACGAGGACAACACCATGGAGCTGATTGGCACCTACGAGATCACCAAGCCCGGTTCCACCACCGAAATCGTCGGTGAGGTGTACGGCTATTCCAGCCTGACGGAGCAGTCCGACGGTTCCATCGGTCTGCTGTATGAGGAAACCTTCAAGAACAGCAAGTACATCAATCTGACCATGGACCAGCTGGCTCCCGGCGCTCTGATTGACGGCAAGCGCACTATCCAAGTGCCTCTGTACGGAACTTATGAGGACGCCTTCGCTCCCCTGCCCACCGCAGAGGATTTGAAGAATCTGGACAGTTCTGTTGTCACCGCCGAAATCAAGGACGGCAAGGTCATCTTCACCGGTGTGGGCGAAGGCACTGCTTCCTTCACCAGCAACGGCATTACCACCACTGTGAATGTGGTTTCCACATACCCCACCGTGCAGGTGAAGCTCCCCTGCCTTGGCGAGTATCAGGTGAAGGTCGGTCCTAACCCCGACATTCTCAACAACAGCAAGACCATCGCCACCTCTCTGGAGCCTGTCACTGTGACCGGCGGTCAGGGCACCACCGGTAAGGACTCTTCCTACAACGGCGAGCACACCGCTCTGGCCTTGGCTCAGTACACCTTCCGTCAGAACGAAAACGGCTATGAGGTTACCGCTCCCGCCGCAGACGGCACGATGACTTGGCTGAATGCCAACGGCGCCCCCGGCTTCCCCTCGTCCGCTGCCAGCACCTCCACCAAGTTCATCCGCAACAATGACGGCTCCTTCTTCATTCAGTCCAAGGAGCAGAGTTACCTCTACTTCTGGCGCAAGGGAACCAATCTCAACACCTTCGACAGAACCTCCGACTGCGGCGGCAGCTTCACCGAAGGCTGCAAGTTCCTGCTGTATCGTCCGGTCGGCGAGAACGAGAAATCCAGCTCTGAAATCCCCGGCTATGTGAAGGTATCTGAGATTCAGGATGGCGGTCAGTATTTGATCGTGGCTCAGTCCAACGGTGCATACTATGTGATGCGTCCTGCGCTCGGCGGCAGCAAGTTCGATCAGGTTCTGAAGGTTGACCCCAACGCAGAGCAGATCACGACTACCATCGCCAACATTCTCACCTTCAAGGCTCTGGAAAACGCTCAGGACTCCAACATTCTGGTGGATGGCACGGTGTACCAGCTGGCCATTGAGCACACCCTGACCCGTGTGGAGCGTGTGGAAGCCACCGAAACCAAGCCCGGCAACATTCTCCACTGGCACTGCGATGTCTGCGGAAAGAACTTCCTGGACGAAGCCGGCACTCAGCCTGTGGATGATGTGGTCATCCCTGCCGGTTCTCCTCTGGTTCCCATCGCTCCCGCAACTCCCGTTCCCTCTGAAAAGCCTTCTGAGAAGCCTTCTCAGCCCAACGCCTCCAATCCCACCACCGGCGATCCCGCCGCTCTGGGTCTGTGGATTGGCACCGCTGTTCTCTCCGGCGCCGGCATCTTCGGTATTTCCCGCAAGCGCAAAGAGGAGCAGTAATCGAATTTCATGCTTCCTTTGGGACGCATGATGATACGAACATTTTGAAAGGGCGGCTGTGCCATCGCACAGCCGCCCTTCTTCGTTCGACGCAGAAACCGCCGGAAGAGCCTCTTAATACGGAGGTTCTTCCGGCGGTTTTGATTCCTTATTGTTGTCATCGTGAATGGCTGCCGTGGCCTGCTCCGTCTCCATCAGAAACACCTGCACCGGCTGACGATTCACCGCAGTCAGTGCTGCAATCCTTACTTGGTCACAAGCTCGAAGGTGGCATTGACCGCCTGCTCCAACGCTCTGGGGTCAATTTCGATCTGAAGTCCAATCTTTCCTCCGGAGACATAGATGGTGTCCCAATCCAGTGCGGTGGAATCCACCACCGTGGGGAACAGCTTCTTCATTCCGATGGGTGAGCATCCGCCGTGAATATAGCCTGTCAGCTTCAGCAGGTCCTTCTGCTTCAGCATTTCGATCTTCTTAGCGCCGACCACCGCTGCCGCTTTCTTCAGGTCCAGCTCATGATCTCCGGGCACGCAAAACACATAGTAGCCATGGTTATTATCCGTCGTCACCAGCGTCTTGAAGAGTCTGTCCGCAGGCTGACCGAAGAACTTTGCCACATCCACTGCCGCCACAGGTCCTTCCGGATATTCCCGCACCGTATACTTGATCTTATCCTTATCCAGCAGACGCATCGCATTGGTCTTTCCTGCCATTTGAATTCCTCCTGTCTATCAACCGCTTGCACGGTATCCGTTCAAATCACCACATTATAGTCTCTTTTCTCCTTCCCTGTCAATTTCCAGCCCGATGCACCTCCGGCAAAGAAGAATATGACTTGAATCAAACCGACGCAGCATGCTATACTATCGAACAGGGAGAGCAACGAAAAGCAGGATTTTCTCTCAGGATTCGAGCAGACCATTCTGCTCTGTTTTTATGAAACCGCCCCCGGGCGGAAGGAGTTTCTATGTCATATATCAGCGTGTTTGATGTGCTGGGTCCCAACATGATCGGACCTTCCAGTTCCCACACCGCAGGCGCTGCCGTGATTGCATTTCTTGCGCAGAAAATGATCACGCCACCGCTGAAAAAAGTGGATTTCACCCTTTACGGATCCTTTGCCAAGACCTATCAGGGTCACGGCACGGACCGGGCTTTGCTGGGCGGTATTATGGGCTTTGCCACCGATGACACCCGCATCCGTGATTCCTTTGAGATCGCTCGTCAGCGCGGCTTGGCCTATCAGTTCATTCCCAATGAAACGGAAACGGACATCTACCCCAACACGGTGGACATCCGCATGGAGAACGACGCCGGACAGGTCATGACCATCCGGGGCGAATCTCTGGGCGGCGGAAAGGTCCGCATTGTCCGCATTAACGGCGTGGAAGTGGACTTCTCCGGCGAATACAGCGCCGTGATCGTGGTGCAGGACGACAAGCCCGGCGTGGTGGCGCACATCACCAAGGCGCTCAGCGATCAGAATGTCAACATCGCTTTCATGCGCCTGTTCCGGGAGGAACGGGGTCACACCGCCTACACCATCGTGGAATCGGACGACCGTCTGCCCGACGGTATTGCCGACACCCTGTGGGGCAACCCCAACATTCACGACGTCATGATCGTTCAGGCATAAGGAGGTTCGCACATGGATTTCAGATCTGCCAGCGAACTGCTGGAGCTTTGCGGCAGCGAACAGCTGCCCATCTCTCAAATCATGCGTCAGAGAGAATGTGATTTGGGCGAAACGACCCCGGATGCTGTCAACGCACGGATGGAACAGGTGCTTTCTATCATGCGCAATGCCGCCACCGATCCGATTGAGACCCCCTGCAAGTCTATGGGGGGATTGATTGGCGGCGAAGCAAGAAAGCTCTCCGCTCACGGAGCTTCCGGACACAGCCTTTGCGGCGATGTGCTGCAAAAAGCCATTACCTATGCCATGGCAGTGTTGGAGGTCAACGCCTCTATGGGTTTGATCGTAGCCGCTCCCACGGCCGGTTCCGCCGGCGTGGTACCCGGTCTTTTGCTGGCCTTGCAGGACTGTTATCAGCTCCCCACAGACCGTGTAGTGGATGCACTCTTCAACGCCGGCGCCGTGGGCTATCTCGCCATGCGCAATGCCACAGTGGCCGGCGCGGTCGGCGGCTGTCAGGCAGAAATCGGTGTAGCCTCCGCCATGGCAGCTTCTGCTGCGGTGGAACTGATGGGCGGCACGCCGAAACAGAGTCTGGACGCCGCATCTACGGTACTGATGAATATGCTGGGTCTGGTCTGTGACCCGGTGGGCGGTTTGGTGGAATACCCCTGTCAGAACCGCAACGCCGCCGGTGTCGCCAACGCTCTGATTGCCGCCGAACTGGCGCTCAGCGGAATTTCTCAGCTGATTCCCTTCGATGAAATGCTGGACACCATGCACATGGTGGGCAAGCGTATGCCGGTGGAGCTGCGGGAAACTGCACTGGGCGGCTGTGCGGTCACACCCTCTGCCTGTGAGCGGTGCAGTAAGGGCTGTGGCACAAAATAACAATTCAGATTTCGATTCCTGCCAAACGGCACGGAGGGCGTGGCTCTTCGTGCCGTTTTCTTTGCTTTTCCCTGCCGCAGCATTGCCTTTTCCACCGGGCAATGATACAATTTAGGCACATTCAGAAACTTGATTTTCCCACAGAAAGAGAGAGGATTCCCCCATGATTGAACCCCGTGAACCTTGGCATCCGTTCCAATCCGAGGACGAACTGCTGGTCTATCTGAAGCAGCATCAGCTGCTCGCCCAAAAAGCCACAGAACCCAAGCAGCTGTTCTATCAGGGTGAATTTTCCTCCGAACTGGTGCCCTGTCAGGTGGTGGGCTGGCAGGATGCGGTATTTGCCGTCATTCGATTGAACGGCGCTCTGCACACCATCCACCCGGATCATCTGGCGGATATGCAGCCCAAAAAGTCGGAGTTGCAGGCACTGAACCTGTCCGACGCCGCTCCGGAGGAGCCGGCCTATCTCCAGTTCTCTCTGGGCGGTGCCTTTGCCGAGGAGCCAACGCCTCCCAAGCCTCACAAAGCAAGCGCCAGCACGGAAACCGACGGCTACACGGTGATTGACTTGGAAACCACCGGTCTGGACTGCCGCTGCGACGAAATCATTGAGCTTGCCGCCATTCGTGTGCGAAATGGCGTTGTGGCGGATCGTTTTCAGAGTCTGGTTCAGTGTCAGGGCGTACTGCCCCTCAACATCACGGAAATCACCGGCATTTCCCCGGCGGATTTGGAGCCGGCACCCCATTTGGAGGACATTCTGCCGGAATTTCTGTCCTTCCTTGGGGACGATCTTCTGGTGGGACACAATGTTTCCTTCGACATCGGCTTTCTCACCGCTGCCTGTGTGAATCTGAAGCTGCCGACCTTTCAGCCTGCCTCTGTGGACACCCTGAAGCTCAGCCGCAAAAAGCTGACCCTTCCCTCCTACAAGCTGACCGAGGTACGCATCGCCCTGGAACTGCCGGAACACAACGCCCACCGGGCGCTGGACGACTGTCAGACCACCATGGAGGTTTACGAGGCACTGAAAAATCGCAAAGACAAACCCAAGCGCAGCAGTGACCGCCGATTCCGGGGTGCTCCTCTGGAACGGCATCCGGAACTGTATCCCACCGAAATCGTATCCGGACCGGAAGGCCTCTTCTACGGGAAAGTCTGCGTTCTCACCGGGGAATTGCATATTGACCGCCCCGAGGCGGCCGCTCTGCTGGAGCAAGCCGGTGCTACGGTCAAAACCAGCGTATCCAGAAAAACCGATTTTCTCATCGTCGGCGTACAGGACAAGTCCTTGGTCGGCTCCGACGGGCTCAGCTCCAAGGAAGAAAAGGCGCTGGAGCTTAACCGCACCGGAAAGGGCAGCATTCAGCGTCTGACTGAGAAACAGCTTTGTGCTATGCTCGCCGGAACGCGCCCGACAGAGGAAACGGCTCCCGTGGAGCCTGCTCCCGAAGTGGTCGCTCCGGTCGAGGACGCCCCGGTGGAAGAGCAGATTTCCTTCTTGAACATGGAGTCTCCGGAGGAGCAGACCTTCCATCAGATGGAGTCCGCCATCCGCTCCGTCATTCAGCGGAATTTTCTCGATGACACACTGCTGAACTTCCAGCAGATGGCAAGCTATTGGAGCGTCAGCTACTCCACTGCGCTGATTGCCCGCATCCGGTTCGGCAAAACCGCCAGCTACTGCTCACTGGATGCCGGAGCCGCCCGGGAGCTGCTGAACGAAGCCGGGATTCGCTATGAAGCAAAAAGTTCTGATCCGTCCTTCGTCCGCATCCCCTTGCGGCAGCCGGAGGACATTCTCCCCTGTCTGCCCATTCTCGCTGCGGTGACCCAGCGTGCGCTGGACGCCATCCCAAAGGAATTTGACTGCTGCGGCCGAGTGGAAGCGTGCAGCGACGCCAAACGGTGCGTCAATCCCTCCACCGCCATGTGCGTTGGCTGCGGTTACCGCAAGATTCTCGCCTCCGGGCGCATTTTCTACGGACCGAACCGAACTGTCTGACGAAGCAAACAGACAAAAAAGCCAAAATTGAACAGAAACAAGAGGTATTGTGACGAAGGCAACTAGGAAGGTACGCCCCTGCACACTTTGGAGGGTTCCCGTCTACTGCATGACCGCAGGACTGGTAACTTTCTTTCTGACGCTCCACTTCGGCGCACTCTTTTTCACCCGTCAGGAACTTGCCTCCGACGGCAGTGCCACGATTGGTCTGGACCCAATTCGGGCCGCAATTTTTCACGCGTGCTGTTCCTTCCGAGCGCACAACTGCAATCCAGTCTGGTGCTGGACACGGTGCGGTCCGACTCCGAGGACAAAGTGCAACCAATTTATTCCAACATCAATCTTCCCAAAAAGGAAACGAGGCCGTGAAAACCGGCCTCGTTTCCTTTTATCCATGTGCAAAAAAGACAGGCGGAGTTGCTCCGCCTGTCTGCTGCTATTGACACTCAGGTTCCGGATTTGGGAATCGAAATACCGAAATTGCGCATGACCGGTGCAACCAGCACACGACCCGTGCCACGATAGACATTCACCAGACCCTCGCCAGACGCTGCGGAGCCAACCAGCGTATTGGTGGTACGCTCCACGGTGAAGTTCAGGGACTCCGACCATGCGATAGCCATATTGCCATCGATCTTCAGCACATCATTTTCCAAATCCACCACAATCAGTTCGTCCGCAGGAACCGGGCTTTCCAATACGGCAACGCCCGTTCCGCTCAATGCGCTGTTGAAGAAGCCTTCTCCACCCAGTACTGCGGAGGACATACTCTTTCTGCTGCTGACCCGCATTTCCACAGTATCCTCACAGGCGAGGAACAATCCGTCCTCGATCACCATGCCGCCATTCCAGTTGCTCAGATCCTCGAACAGAATATAGCGATAGGTAGGCTCCAGAACCAGTACACCGTTGCCCACATAGCGAGGCTTGATGGCGGTTTCGCCGGTCACCTTGCTGCCGATGAACTTCTTCATCAGATCGCCGGCACCCTTCACATTGGTGACTGCGTTGACCTGACCAACCATCATCTGCATGGCACCGGCCTGCAAAATGACTCCGCCGCCGTCCAGCTGAGCGATGACCTGACGCTTCTTCACATTCATCTGTGCAGCAAAATAGGCACTGGCCGCACTTTCCGGGGTGACAGAAATATCACGGTCGTACTCCAGCACAGAAAAGCATCCGGCATGGTCTACAATGCGATGCACATTCGTTTCCTGAAACAGATTGGTTCGGATCATAAGAAAAACCTCCCTCATAAATTGAGCTGCTATCACTTCAAAGCGCAGGGCTCCGTGGCAGCAATGATTCCGTTTTGTGACCTGAGACGCCTGTTCGCTCAGGTCAGGTTGGTATGAGTATAGCATGCGTTTTTCTGCTTCACAACTCCCCCAAATCATTAAATTTATTTAAGGATTTCTTTCGCTTTTTCCCTTCCCTCCTCCGGGAAAGATTTTCCCTTTGAGAGTAAAAAACATGGTATAATGGACAAAAGAAATCCGATGTACAGGCAAACTGTGCAGAAAGGAGCGTTTGATGAAGCTATTTCACCTGTCCGATCTCCACATCGGCATGAAACTATATAACCGGGATCTCCGGGAGGATCAGATCTATGTGTTCCGGCAGATCTGCGATGCAGCCAGACGAGAACAGCCGGACGCCATCCTCATTGCAGGCGACATTTACGACAAGGCTCTGCCCTCTGCCGAGGCGGTGGCCCTCTTTGACCAGTTTACCGGCGAGCTTGCCGCTGCCGCTCCCCACGCCAAGCTGATGATGATTAGCGGCAACCACGACAGCGCTCCACGGATCAATGTCTTTCGCAAAATCTTACAGCGGCAGAATCTATACATGATCGGCACACCGCCCCAGAACCCGGAGGAGCACATTGAGGTAGTCACTTTGGAGGACGAATTCGGCCCGGTCCATTTCTACCTGCTCCCCTTTGTAAAGCCCTCCATGGTAAAGGCCATTGTGGGCACCGACGCAAACGGAGTCAATCTCTCCTACAACGAAACCCTTCACCAGCTGATCGACCAGGAAGAAATCAATCCAAAGGAGCGGAATGTGCTGGTCAGTCATCAGTTTTATCTGCCGGTGGGTTCCGACGCCGGACAGGTGGAACGAATGGACAACGAGTTCCGCACTGTGGGCAACATCGACGAAGTCAAGGCCGACCTTTTGGAACGGTTTGACTATGCCGCTCTGGGTCACATCCACAAGCCCATGAAGGTGGGCAGCGAGGTATTCCGCTACTGCGGCACCCCCATGCCCTATTCCGTCAGCGAGGCCAATCAGCAAAAGGGCATAATCATGGTGGAACTGGGCGCAAAGGGTACGGTGAACACCTCCGTGCTGCCCCTGACGCCGCTCCATCCGGTGCGTGTCATTACCGGCACGCTGGAGGAGGTCCTCACGCAGGGCTGCGAGGACTATGTATCCATTCTCCTCACCGACACGGCAGACCCCAATCTGACCGATATGCAGGATCGGATTCGTGCCGCCTTCCCCAACCATCTGGAAATTCGTCGGCAGAATCTGCGCACTGCGGACTACTCTGTGTCGGTCACGAAGGCTGACCATATGGACCCCTTTGACCTCTGCAACGCCTTCCTCAAGGACTTGGACGAGGAAGAGCAGGCACTGCTTCAGGATGTCATCAACACCGTTTTGGAGGTGCAGTCATGAAACCGATTCAACTGAGCTTACAGGCCTTTGGCTCTTACGGTGAGAAAACCGTCATCGACTTCACCTCCCCAAAGCAAAACCTGTTTCTCATCACCGGCGACACCGGTTCCGGCAAAACTACCATCTTTGACGCCATTGTCTACGCTCTGTACGGCGAAACCGGCTCTTCTTCCAACAAGAAGAACGGTGCGGAGCTGCAAAGCCAATTCGTGGACTACGGCATCACCCCCTATGTGGAACTGACCTTCACCGAAACGGTGGGCGGAGTGGAACAGTCCTACACAGTACACCGGGTACCCCGACACATCCGCAAGGCCAAGCGTGGCTCCGGCATCACTGAGGAAAAGGAATCCGTCTCGCTCATCCTGCCGGACGGCACGGAATATGCCCAGCACAAGAAGGAAACCGACGCCAAACTGGAAGAAATCGTCGGGCTGACGAAAAATCAGTTCATGCAGGTTGCCATGATCGCTCAGGGCGAATTTATGGAACTGCTTCGGGCTGATTCCGGCAAGAAAAAAGAGATTTTCCGGCGGCTGTTCAACACGGAGCTATATGAGCGCATCGTGCAGGAACTGGATCAGCGGTGCAAGGCCAAACGAACGGAAATTGCCAAAATCCGCACCGTTTGTCAGACCGAAGCCGCTCACATTTCCGTCCCCGAGGACGATCCGTTCTTCGATCAGCTGACCGCACGGAAGCAACTGGTTTGCGGCTCGGACAAGCTGAACATCACCGACATGGAGCAGCTGATGGTACAGCTGGAGGCCCTTTGTCAGCGGCTGTCCCTGCGCCGGGACACTGCAAAGCAGGCTTCGGACGACGCCGCAAAGGCCAGAGATGCCGCTCTTGCCGCAAGCAACCAAGGCAAAGCACTCTCCGCCTCCTTTGAGCAATTGGAGCAGGCCAAGCAGACCCTGACGGAGTGTGCGGCCGAAGCGGATGAAATCAAACAGACGGAGCAGCAGATGAGGGACATTTCCGCCGCTTACGAAGTGGATTCGCTCTACCGCCGCTGGCAGGACGCCAAGCGTCTTGCCGACAGCACTGCACAGGCACTTACCGCCCAACAGGAGCGGCTCCCCGCTCTGACAAAGGCCGCAGAACAGGCTGCAACCGAGGAACAGGCCGCAGAGCACGCACAGCAGGACTGCGCAGAAGCGTTTACCAAGGTTTCCGAGCGAGCCAACAAAGCGCTGGAGCTATTCCGTCAGATGGAACAGACGGAGCAGGAGCTGCGCTCCCTTGCCAAGGAACGAGATGCCGCAATGCAGGCCGCTGAGTGTGCAGCGAAGGCGCTGGGTGACTTTGACGCTCAGGTCACTCAGTGGCAGACCGAGGCGGAACAGCGAAGCGATGCCGAGGTACAGCTGGCTCAATGGGACGCACAGCAGCAGGAAGTGGAAACCCTTCGGAGTGAAATCATCGCCGTGAAGCAGCTGGAGCAGGATGTGAGCCATCAGCACGCCAAGGCGGAGCAAGCTGCCGAGGCATATCAGGATGCCCGGGAGCGGTTCAAAGCGGCAAATCAGGAATTTGAGGCTTTGCAAACTGCATTCTTTGACGCTCAGGCCGGATTGATTGCCCGGGAAAAGCTGAAACCCGGTAAACCTTGCCCGGTCTGCGGTTCTACGGACCATCCCCACCCCTGTATGCTTTCCGAGAATCATCAGCACCTGACCCGGGAGATGCTGGACGAAAAATCCGCCGCTCTGGAGCAGCTGCGCCAGAAGCAAGAGCAGACCTCCAACGCATCCGGCTCCGCTTCGGAATTGTGGAATGAAAAGAAAGCCCAATTCCGGGACACCATGAAAAAGTTGCTTGCCCGTGCCGCCAAGAGTCTCCCTTCCCTTTCAGAAGATGCAGATGCTGCCGATTTGGATGCGGCAATAGCACTTCGAAGCAAGCAGCTTCAGGAAAAAGGCCGGGTACTTCGGAACACGGTAAAAGAACTGAATGAACTACGAAAAAACCTCTCCGCCGCTGCCGAAACCAGACAGGCGCTCAGCCAAACCGCAGAAAGTGAAGCGAGCCGGGTTCAGGCCGCGGAGTCCGCTCAAACCGTTGCCAAAACCAAGCTGGAGGGCTTACGCCAGCAGAAGGATTACGCCACCCGAGAGGAGGCCATGGACGCTCTGGCTTCGGCGAAAGCGAGCAAGGCCGGTGCCGATGCCGCCTTCCAGACGGCCCGTCAGCGAGCTGCTCTTGCGAAAGAGGAAAAGGCAGCCGCAGAAACGCTGGTGAACAAGTACCAAAGCGATCTGCCCGGTCAGGCGGCAGACGCAGAGGTGCGGCAGGCCGCTTATCAGTCCATTCTGGCGGAAAAAGCGCTCTCTCAGGAGCAGTGGATGGAAACCACTAAGGCGCACAAAAAAGAAGAAATCGAGCTTTTGCAGGGCAGGCTCAATGCCCATATGCAGAAGGAAGCCTCCGCCCGGGGCGCTCTGGAAACCGCCGCAAAGGCAGTTGGCGAGCAGCAAAAACCGAATCTGGAACAGCTGGAGCAATTGCTTGCAGAATCGGACGAGGTGTGCCGCCAAACGCAGGCGGCTTTGGAGCGCATCAATCAATTCTATGCTGACGACCTCAGAGCTTTCCAGACTCTAACGCCGGTCATGGAGGAACGGGTCAGCGTCATCAAGGAACAGGCCAAACTCGAGCAGCTTTATCAGCGCCTTGCCGGCAAGGTCACGGGAGCTCGCATGGACATTGAAACCTATGTTCAGCGCTACTATCTCCAGCGCATCCTGCACGCAGCCAATGCCCGTTTTCAGGATATGTCTGCCGGTGAGTTTGCCCTCCGCATGGTGGAGGAATCGCAAGCCGGCGACGGCAAAAACCGTGGTTTGGACCTGATGGTATACTCCACCGTCACCGGAAAAGAACGGGAGGTTCGCACGCTCTCCGGCGGCGAATCCTTTATGGCTGCCTTGTCCCTTGCTCTGGGCATGGCAGATCAGATTCAGGAGAATTCCGCCGCCATCCATCTGGACATGATGTTCATTGACGAAGGCTTTGGCTCTCTGGACGATCAGGCAAGAAATCAGGCCGTCCGTGTCTTACAGGAAATGGCCAGCGGCTCCAAGCTGATTGGCATTATCTCTCATGTTACGGAGCTGAAACACGAAATCGACGATCAGCTTGTGGTCAAAAAGGACGAAACCGGAAGCCACACCCACTGGGTACTCAGCTGATACGCCGCTTCGGTTTTGGGTTGTATCTCTGATTGTTACCATAGACGAAAGTTTTCCACACCATGTGGAGAAAGGGGTTCAGCATGACCGTTCAACAGGCTTTGGAGCGACTGCAAGGCTCCAATTTTCGAGCAAAATTTCACCTAAGCGCCAAGGACAAGGCTTACATTGCCGAAAAAGGACTCCCTGTCATACGGCAGCACGCAGAGGATTTTGTGCGGACACGCCTTGCCCCGGCAGTCATTCCCAACGACGGAAAGCAGACTCCTATGCGGGGCCACCCCGTTTTTGTTGCCCAGCATGCCTGCGCCTGCTGCTGCAGAGGGTGTCTGGAAACTTGGTACCACATTCCCCGGGGTGTTGAACTGACTCAGGAACAGCAGGACGGCATTGTTCGGCTGTTGATGGCGTGGATCGTTCGAGAGTTGAAGCGCTGATCCTAACTTATAAAAAAACGCAAGGCACGACAAAAGTCGTGCCTTGCGTTTTTCTTATGTCGGTTCAGGACCGGTTCACTCCGTGTAGTTCTTATGGAATGCACCGTCGAACACAGATTCAAAATTCTGGTCCATCCAGGAACCTTCTGTCACATAGATTTCCACGTCATGGTCGCTCTGCACAAACGCCGTGGTATCCCACTTTTCCAGCGTCAGCTCCGGCGGCACGACGACCTTCTCCACACCGCTGTTTGCAAATGCAAAGCCGCCGATTTCGGTCAATCCGGACGGCAGGGTGATTTCCTTGAGCGAAGCGCAATTGTAGAACGCATACTCATCCATTTTGGTCACTGTATCCGGCAAGGTGATGTCGGTCAGGCTGCTGCACAGGTCAAATGTGTGCGGCTTAATATCAGTCAAAGCCCCTTCTATGACCACTTTTTTCAGGTTTCCGCAATCCTGAAATGCATATTGGCCCAAGTCAGTCACACCGGCAGGAATGGTGATTTCTTCCAGTGCATCACAGCGCCAGAATTCCATATCAGAGATTTTCGTGAGTCCACTGGGCAGTTCAACCCGTTCCAGCGTATGGCTGCAGCTCAAACCGCGGTTCAGGTCGAAATCGGCATCACTTTCAAAGGCAACAGATTTGACCTGACACTCATCCGCTGCAAACACCGCACCGTTGAATCCGGTACACCGCTTGGGTATGACAATCTCGGTTTGCTTCATGCCGCTTTCCGTCAGTGCCGAAATCAAATCCCCATCCCATTCAAAGTACTCTTCGGACACGGCTGTGCTGACACCCGGTTCTTCCTTGTCGGGACTGCTGGCAAGATTGGAGGAAGCTCCTTCTTTCCCGCACCCAGCAAAGGAAACCGCCATAACAAGAGTCAAAACAATAGCAAAAATTCGCAAATGCACTTTCATTGTGAGCCTCCTTACCGTTTAATGAACAAATTCTCTGACATCATACCCCAAAAGATGGAACACGAGTCCCGCCGCAAGCACAGGGATGATGTAAAGGACAATCATCAGAAGATCCGTGATTGGGGGATCATTGGTAAACACTCTTCCCCGTTCATCGTAGTACAGCCAGATCGTGTATCCCGGCTTACAACCGGTGGAAGTAACCTGCTTCGTACCGGTCTTTCCGTTGAGGGTATACTCATACTGGGCAACATACCTGCGATTGCAGGTTTTATGATCCGATTTGCTGTCACGATAACGGCATTTCACCTGCTTTCCCCGGATACACCGGCCCGCTGCCCTTGCCTTTTCCACCCGTTTGTTTCGCCCGGTGAAAATGATTCCCTTTGCCACAAGGAACACTTCAAAGGCGAAGACCGCAACGCCTGCAAAGGTACCACACCAAATCTCGGGAGGAATGCTTTTGAAGGCATCCATGATCGTAAGTTCTTCGTTCAAAGCTGGATTCTCTTTCCTTTTACATGATACATTCTGCCAATCTTTTGACCTTATCGTAAAATTCGTTGAGTCCAACCAGAGCATAACACAAGCGAGCAGAAATAGCGATAGCATTTTCAAAATTTTCTGCACTACTACAATTTGGCACAATGGACCTATGACAATAAACAAAAAATGCAGGTGTCGAAGCGGTTCCGACACCTGCGTTTTCTTTTGTCACCGATGCTCTCAGTGCAGCTTACTGTTTGGGGAACTCCAGCAAAAATGTCGTTCCCCGGTCTGTATCTTCCAGGCGGATTTCTCCGCCAAACAAATGCATAATTCCCTTACAAATGGGAAGCCCCAGTCCGCTGCCGCTGGAACTGCCCTTTACAAAGGGTTTGAAGAGATTCGGCCGGATGTCTTCTGGAATGAGTGGTCCGTCATTCCAAAACCGGATCAGGATATGCTCCGGAGTGTCCTCCTGAGTAATCGAACAGGTCCCGGTCCCGTATCTGATTTGATTGGAAATCAGATTTTCCAGCAAAACCAGCAGATGCTGCCGGCTGCCGTGGACCGCAAAATCTTCCCGGATGTCCACCTTCCACTTCTGACTTTCCGTCTCCTGTCCCAGGAGAACCATGGTCTCCCGAATACAAGGGAGCAGTAAAATCCGCTCCTGCTCCTCCGGCGGGGTCAGAGAATCCAGCCGAACAATCGTCAGCAGGTCCTGAACTCTCCGCTTCATCCGATCTGTCTGAAACAGAATCGTTTTAAGGGATTCGTCCAAGCTTCCCTTGGGGTAAAATCCGTCCATAGCAGAGCTGGCATAGCCTTCAATGACCATGATGGGGGTTTTCATCTCATGCGAGATGTACTGCAGCGCATTCTGTCGGTCCTCGTCGCTTTTCTCCAGCGCCTGACGCATCACTTCCAAGTCCTCCGCCAGCGCTCGGAACTCCCGGTCGCTGGTCTGGATGTCAATGGGCTCCGTCGGCTTTCCCTGAGCAATGCGGCGAGAATAGCCCCGCAGCCGCCGGATTCCACTGTACAGCTCCCGGGTAAGCACATTGGAATAGAGAATGGAAATCGCCGCCACCACAATGGCAAACAACACCAGAAAGCCAGCGATCTGGGGAAAGGTCTCGGCATAAATGTCCTTGATTACCGAGTACTTGTAGACGGTTTCCCCGTTCTCCGTGTCCAGCTGGATGGTATAAAGCAGATGCTTACCGTCAATGGTTTCCCGGTAGAGCTTTTCTGCCTCCTGCTGAGCGAATGCCTGCTCTTGGATTCGCTGGGCGGTGTCTGCGCCGTGGATGCTTTCCACCACATCAATGCTGTCCGTGGTGACCCCCAGAATCCATTCGTTTTTGACCCCCATGTCCTGATTCTGCTGGAAGGTATACTGATCAATGACTCGATCTTCAAACAGGTGGCTAAAATGGACAAAGGACCAATAGTACACCACCCCAAGGCACAGGATGGTAATGACCATGATGAACAGCACTGTTCCCAGATGGATGCGCCGCTGAAATCCCTTTTGTTTCTCTTTCATTGGTTATACCGGTATCCGTAGCCGTAGACGGTTTCGATGAGCAGCTTGGGCAGCTTTCTGCGGATGTTCTTTACATAGTTATCCACGATGCGGTCATTGCCGAAATATTCGTCGGACCAGGCACCCTGCAGCAGCTGCTCCCGTGAAACGGCCTGTCCCTTATGCTTGAGGAAAAACAGCAGGATATCAAACTCACGGCTGGTAATTTCCGCTTTTTCTCCTCCGTCCAGAATCAACCGCCGGGACACATCCATTTGATAGGGCCCCAGCGGAAGCAGATTGCTGTTCTGCGTCTCCCCCACCGGCTTCTGCTGGAAGATCTTATTCACACGAAACACCAGCTCCGCAGGCAGGAAGGGCTTGGCGATGTAATCGTCGCAGCCCAGCTCGAAGCCGGTGACCCGGTCAAAGCGATCCCCCTTGGCGGAGATAATGATGACCGCCGGAGCATTGTCTCTGGCTTTCAATTCCCTGACAATATCCAATCCATTCCCATCCGGCAGCATAATATCCACCACCCAGAGGGAAACATCCGAATTCAACCAGCTCTGCGCCTGAGCAAAGCCTCCGCAGGAAATCACGGTATAGCCTTCCCGCTCCAGATAAAACGCCATCAGCTGATTCAAATCCTGTTCATCTTCTACAATACATACTCGCATAAATCCGAAGCCCACCCTTCCATTTGGGATAGTATACATTTTAACACAATTTAACGCAATGTTACAAACCATTCCCATATTTCTCACACAATCCCCTGCTATGATAACCATGTAATCAGGGGATGCCAATAGACCAAGTCAAAGAAACGCAGCCTTTCCTTTGCCGACTTTTTTGAAACGATCTTTATCCGACATCCATCATCATAAATCAAGCTGCCGTCGGAACTCACGGCGGTACATTCCTGTGAACCATTTTGTTTACGCTTTGCAAGGAGGACACCATTATGAAAGTCACTGTAATCGGAGCCGGAAACGGCGGAATGACTGCTGCCTATGTTTTAGCCAGAAACGGCCACCAAGTCTGTATTTATGATTCTCCCAAGTTCCCCGCTCAAGTGAACGCTGTGCAGGAAAAAGGCGGCATCACCGCTCTGGAAGAGGACAACGGAGCTCCCATGCTGATGCCCGGCTATGCTGAGATTGCCCTCGCCACCACTGACGCTCAGAAGGCCATGGAATTTGCCGACACCTTCCTGATGATCTGTCCTTCCTTTGCGCAGGAAATCATGTTCTCCGCCATGCTGCCCTATGTAAAGGACGGCATGAAGGTGTTTGTGATTCCCGGCAACTACGGCGGACTGGTTCTGAATAAGATGCTGCAGCACTCGGACAAGCGAGGCACCGATATTACCTTCATCGACACCATCAGCCTGCCTTGGGCAACCCGTGCGGTGGCTCCCGGTGTGATCTCCATTATGGGTGTGAAGGAATTTATGCCCATGAGTGTCTTCCCAAAGGCCAACTGCACTGAGGACATGGTGAAAGACATCAAGAACATCTTCCCCATCCCCGTGGAAATTCTGGACAACCCCGTGGTGGCCGCCTTGGAAAACATCAACTTCGGCGCTCATCCGCTGTTTACGATCATGAACATGGGCCTGCTGGAGAATTTCGCCGGTGGCTTCAACTTCTACCGAGACTGCTGCTCTCCTGCCATTGCCAAGGTGGAAGATGAGCTGGATCGGGAGCGCATCACGGTGGGCGAAAGCCTGCACCTCCACCTGCGCACGGAACTGGAAGCCATGAACGCCCTCTACGCCAGCGACTGTGCTTCCATTTATGAGTTTAACCGCGGTTCCAGCGCCCACAGCAAGATCAAAAATGCCCCTGCAAATTCCCAAAGCCGTTACATCACTGAGGACATCCCTTATCTCTTTGTGCCCTTCTGTGAGTTGGCTAAGGTCTGTGGTGTGGAGGTCCCGGCGGCCGAAGCTCTGGTTACCATGGCAAATATCTTCAACGACACCGACTACTGCGTGTCCGGCCGCACCTTGGCCAAGATGGGCTTCAACCACTGGAGCAAGCAGGAAATTCTGGAGTTTCTGGCACAGTAACCCCGCTTCCAATGAAGTGACGCTTTTGATTCAATGCGAATTTAGTCATAGCAAAGGACCGTCTCAGAACTGAATTTGAGACGGTCCTTCTTTTGCCTTTCCCTAAACGACTTACTTTGTCTGAATGTGGATGATAGGGCATTTTTGCAGGTAAACTGTCACACCAGCCAAGATTCACAGGCAAAACCTGACTTGACCGAACGCAGACAGGCCCCTATAATTAGATGTCGTTTCCATCATTGATTGGTAGAACAATTCCATGTTCACACGCAGGAGGTTATTCGGATGGCTGCTAAAATCGAAAGCAAGCGAGAGCGGGAAAAACTGGTCGTTGCAGAAATGATTGGTCTCTACTGCCGCAAACAGCATCACCGCAAAAAGAAGGACGGGCTCTGCCCTGACTGTGCCGCTCTGCGGGATTACGCTTGGATGCGTTCGGACAAATGTCCGTTTATGGAGACAAAAAGCTTCTGCGTCAACTGCAAGGTACATTGCTATCGCCCTGAAATGCGGGAACAGATCCGGGAAGTCATGCGGTTTGCCGGACCTCGGATGATCTTTTACCGTCCGGGCATGGCCATTTCCCACGCAGTGTCGATGCTGAAAGAAAAGAAAAAACTGAAGCAGAAATAAACATTTTTTCTAGTGCGCATGCCTGTCGAAAATCATCAAACTGACTTTGAGGCATCCCATGACTTAAGACACACTATATTTCGGTGGAATATTTATCAGTATGTGGATATGGTCGGGACATACTTCTGCTTCAATGATCTCTACAGCTTTTTATTCGCAAAGCTGTCTCGGTATTCTGCCTGCATCTGACTTGATCTCACGATAGATTACCATTCTTCGACATTTCGGTGCAAACACCACATGAGATTGGCCTCTCCATGTCGTATGGCTCAGGTTGCCTATCTCTTTTTCTTTCACTAAAAAGTCCTCCTTGTTATTTTGTCCTTGCAGTTGGCCGACCGCAACTTCATTATAACTTGGAGGTCTTTTGACTTGTAGCGAAAGCTCTTTTTACTTCGTTAACTCATAGTACAGAAATGCATGCCACTCTATGCCATCATCAGATCTCCAGCAAATCCTCCACCGTGCAATTCAGCACCTTAGCCAGCTTATACACGGTCATAGCCTCCGCCCGGTTGATATCCTTGGCACCTTGCTCATAATACTGCAGCATACGCACATTGACTCCCGCAGCCTCAGCGAGCTTGGCCTGGCTCATCCCCACCGCTTTTCTCCGCTCCTGTAATCGGCTCACTTCTCTTCCCTCCATTTTCTCAAAATATAGATAATCACATACAAATCTGCCACTGCCAACATACAATTAAACGCAAACTTTACCCATTTCATAGCAATCATTCCCCTTTCACTTGACGCATCCTTGCCTTTGCGTTATGATTGGGGCGCTGGGGAGGTTTCCCTCCCCGCTCTCCTTAGTCAATCAGTGCTTTGATGATTTCACCGATTGTCTTTAGGAGGTTCAGAATTGCGGTGATAAGAGTGATGGTTTCCGATGCCTTGCTTTTATCACCGTTTTTCTTTGGCGCCTCTCGCATTTTAATTGTCTCTCATCATCCTAGAACCGATTATATCGTGTATCTATAGGTGTAAATTGTCAAGAGTTTTTCTTTATTCTTCAATCTTTTGAAAGAAAAATGCCATAATAAAAAACCACCCCGCAAAAGCGAGGTGGTTTCTCGTGAGTTGTTAAGTTCCCTATTGCTTCTGTGCTCCGCAGTCACAGTAGTAGTAATCTACACGGGTCTTTGTCTCGTAGTGACCGTCGTCTCTTGTTCCGACCTGCACCTGTTTATCTTCGTAAACAGGTTCGTCGTGGAAGTGTTCTTCTTCGTAGCCGTTATCCATTTCGTCAGCCTCGATATGAGCAAAAGCATGGTTTTCATATTCGCTCATAGGGATAACAGCACCGCAGTTGCAATGCCAATACCAGCCGTCGGATACTTTGTTTGTGCCGACTTGGACTTTCTGAGTCTCATAGACAGGCACGATGTTGCTTACCCAAACCTGTTCAGTGACAGTATGCTCTTTCCAGCTATGAGTGTGTCCTGCAGGCTTTTCAGTGGGCTGAGTCGTAGGCTGAGTTGCAGGTTTCTCTGCGGGCTTTTCTGCAGGCTGAGTTGCGGGCTTTTCTGCAGGTTTTTCAGTAGGCATCGGCTCTGTGTCCGCATCAGCATCCTCTTTCGCCGTGTCGGATTCTTCCTTAGCCTCATCGGTGTCCTTGTCTTCGACCTTGTCCTTAT
>JAHHSJ010000032.1 GCA_020025295.1 Oscillospiraceae bacterium
GCAGATGCAATCACCGCATCCATATCGTAGTACTTATATTCGCCCAGACGGCCGCCGAAGATGACCTTGCTTTCCTTGTCCGCCTGCTCCTTATAGGCAGCGTAGCGGGCGCCGTTCTTTTCGTCATTGACGGGGTAGTAGGGCTCATCGCCCAGCTTCCATTCGGAGCTGTACTCCCGGCTGATGATGGTCTTGGGCAGATCATTGCCCTCGTCATCCTTGCCGAACTCAAACCATTTGTGTTCGATGATACGGGTCCAAGGAGTCTCCCGGTCAGTGTAGTTCACTGCGGCATTGCCCTGGAAGTTGGGCTGGTCCAGCAATTCATGCTCAAAGCGGACAGAACGGTATTCCAGCGGACCGAGGTTATAATGGAAGTAGGCGTCAATGGGGCCGGTGTAGACCACCTTGTGAGCCAAAGCGTCCCATTCGTCCTTGTGCTCCAGATAATCCTCGTTCAGCCGCACCTCAATGCCTTCCAGCATATTGGCCACCATCTTGGTGTAACCGCCCATGGGAATGCCCTGATAGAGGGCGTTGAAGTAGTTGTTGTCGAAGGTCAGACGCACCGGCAGACGCTTGATGATGAAGGAGGGGAGATCTTTGCAATCTCTGCCCCACTGTTTCTCTGTGTAGCCCTTTACCAGCTTCTCGTATACATCCCGGCCTACCAGCTTAATGGCCTGCTCTTCGAGATTCTGAGGCTCACCGGGGATCTCGCTGCGCTGCTCTTCCAGCTTGGCGGCAGCCTCCTCCGGAGTCACCACACCCCACATCTTGTTGAAGGTGTACATGTTAAAGGGCATGGAGTAAAGCTCCCCCTTGTAGTTGGCAACCGGGGAGTTGGTGAAGCGGTTGAAGGTGGCAAACTGAGTGACAAAATCCCACACCTTGGTGTTATTGGTGTGGAAAATATGTGCGCCGTACTTGTGGACATGGATGCCCTCCACCGTTTCGGTGTAGACATTGCCGGCGATATTGGGTCTGCGGTCAATGACCAGAACGGACTTGCCGGCCTTCTTCGCTTGGTGGGCGAACACCGCACCGAACAGACCTGCGCCGACAACAAGATAATCATACATAGTAAAGCACCTCTGGCTAAAATTTCGAATAGGAATATGGTCGATTATAACGCAAAAAGAGACAATTCACAAGGGACAGCGCCAACTCAGAACAACCCTTCGCAATTCTTAAGAAAGAATCGCGAAGGGTTGTATCTGTTAAGCCGCAGGCTCGTAGATAAAGTTGTGCAGTTCCTTGGAAGCGGTGTCCAGATCGTAGACGAAGAACCAGCCGCCGTTGATCATTTCGCCTCTGGCGTTGCAGCGGTCGTTGGGCAGAACCATCTGCTGGAACTCCGGCTTAGAGGTGACCGCCCACAGACCCATGGACAGCATTTCGTCCTGAGAGAGGGAAGTGGTGCACTCAGACAGTACCATGCTGAGAAATTCCGGATACTGAGTGGCCTTCAGCTTCATGGCTTCGTCCATCATGGCGTGGAGCACCTCACGCTGACGCTCCATACGGGTGATGTCACTGCCGGTGTAGCGGTTTCTGGCATAGGCGACGGCCTGACCGCCGGACAGTTTCTGCACACCGGGCTCAGTGACATGGTCGGTGGAAATACCAATGCGGTTCAGCTCGTCCACATAACCATTCATGACTTCCATTTCCTCGGCATCCACATCAATGGTGACGCCGCCGAGATAGTCAATGATAGAAGCCAGCTGACCGAAGTTGACAGAGACCACATCCTGAATGTTCATGTTGAAATTCTGGTTGACCGTCTTGACCGCCAGCTGAGCGCCGCCGTAGGCGTAAGCGTGGGTTAGCTTTGTATGGCCATGTCCATCCACAGCGACCCGGGTGTCACGCGCCAGAGAGGTGAGCTTGATGGAGTTGTGGACCTTGTCGATGGTCAGAATCATCATGGCGTCGGAACGACCGGTGGTTTTGTCCACATCTCGAGAGTCCACACCGCAGAGCAGGATGTTGGTGACATCACCCAGCTCCACCGGAGCGGCGGGCAGGGCGTCTGCGGAGGAAGCGGAACTGTCCGGAGTCTCCGACTCCGTGTCCGGCAGGGTCTGAGAGGAGCTGATGCCCAGATCGTTGGGGTCCAGCTCTTCATGGTTGGCATGGCCCAGAATCGAGCGGATGTAGAGATACCCGGACAGAGCGAGGATAAGGAGGAGAGCTACAATCGCCAGCAGAACAATCAGAACAATTTTCTTCTTGCTTTTGGGCTTTTTCTCCCCGGCGGCCTGACGCTTGGGGGTATGTTCCGCACGAGGGTCTGTGTTGTTACGAGTTTCTTTTTCCAAGGTTGAACATCCTTTCTGTGGGAACGCTGGGTTTATGATGCTCCGTCGCCCTTCAGGACAACATTGACGGTTTTGAGCAGAATTTTCAAATCCAAACCCAAAGACCAGTTTGTGATGTAACTGCTGTCCAAGCGGACCACTTCTTCAAAGTCCGTGATATTACTGCGTCCGCTGACCTGCCACATGCCGGTGATGCCGGGCTTGATGGCCAGACGGATTTTGTGATGGTACTCATACTTTTCGTACTCATCCACCGTGGGCGGGCGAGTGCCTACCAGACTCATATCGCCCTTGAGCACATTCCAGAGCTGAGGCAGCTCGTCGATGCTGTAATCCCGGATGAAATGACCGATGCCCTTAATGATTCGGGGATCGTCATCCATCTTGAACATCATGCCGTCGGCAATCTTGTTTTGAGCCATCAGCTCTTTTTTACGCTCTTCTGCATCCATATACATGGAGCGGAATTTGTAGATTTTAAATTTCCGACCGCTTTTGCCCACTCGGGTCTGGGAGAAGAAAATGGGACCGGGGCTGGCAATGTAAATGGCGGGAGCGACAAACAGGAAGGCAATGCCGGTTACTACCAGCCCCACCAGACCGGCGCAAATATCAAACAACCGCTTTGTCAGCACCTGGCGGACCGTCACAATGTGGACGCTCTGGGTCAGAACGGTATAGCCGCCCATGTTTTCCACGGTAGTGGTGTGATCAAGGTCGGACTGAGTCGTCAGCCCGTAGTGTACGGAAACACCCATACTGAGACAGGTGTTGACAATGAAGGACGGGGCCGGAAAGTCATCGGTCAGGGCAAGGAAGAGACCGTCCACCACATTCTTTTTGATGTAATCCAGCAGGCCATCCAGATTTGCTATCACCGGGACGGAAGCGATCCGCTCGCCGGAGCGGTCGGCGTCAGCCAGACACAGCCCCACAATCTGAGTTTCCATAGACGAAGAAAGTGTTTTCAGCACCTTGGCTGCCATGGATTCGGTGGTCAGCACAATGAGATTGCGCTTGCGGGTATCCTTGGTGTTCTTGTGCAGATGCAGTTTCAGAACAGAGCGAACAATCCAGCTGTAAACCAAGAAAAAACACATCAAAAGCACGAAGAAAATACGAGACAGGATGTCAATCTGCTTGGTCAGATAAAGGAACAGCAGGGTGATGCAGGAAAGAACAAAGGTGTGCTGGAGACAGGCGGTTGCTTCTTTCAGATAACCCCGCCGGAGAATATTCTGGTAGTTCTCGTCAAAGAAAATGGTGCAGCCGTGAAGGATCAGCAGCAACAAGGAAAAAGCAGGATAAAATTTGTTATCAAAGAAGGTGGAGAGACGAAAACGAACCCCATATGCGGTTATATAGGCCAAGATCATGGCCAGAATATCGGCCGCCAGAAAGTCAAAATGTTTCAGCCAGCCGGTTTCATATCGTTTATACATAAAGCATATCCTTCCTGCATAGAATATAGGGATGACGGCAATGAAACAAGGTTACTCCTGCATCCAATGCGGGGTGAAACAGAGCGAAAAGAGGAGAAAAGAGTGAACTTACTGCTGTATGTGCTTGAAATCGCAAGCGTATCCGGATTGTTTTTGACGGTGCTGTGCTGTGTCCGATTGTCGGGGCGAAACGCCAAAGCAACCGATGACCAAGCACAGGAACGATTCCTGTCGGAGTATCGCGCAAACTTAGGGAAGAAGTAAGGGGTACTTCTTCCAAACATGGATGTAGTAATCGACAATTTTTCCTCTTTCAAAGCGAAAGTATGCTCCAAGTTGCCTTTCCCTTCGATCATTTGCATCATGATCTTTATCAATTGTAACTAATATCTTGAATATAGTCAATATGTTGACCATATTCTTTTAGGTCAAAACAAGGAATACTCAAAGCCAAATGATGTTTCCGCCGTGAAACGGAACGGAACGGATTGCGTCGCTTTTCGGATTAAAAAAAGAGAAAAAACAACAGAAAACGCCTGGTATCTACGAATTATAGCACAATGAAATTTCCCGTTCAACTGCAATTCAGACAAAAAACGGATGTTATTTCTTACAGTTTCGTGAAAATGGGGAGAGACTGAAAAGAAACAGTTACGAGATACAAAACTATCACCCCCCCCCGGCAGTGACAGGCAGGTGATTTATTTTCAGTCACCGCTTGCCAAAGAGCGATGGAGTCCGCAGAAGAGAAGTAAGATTCGCCTGTCAATTCCAACTGGAAACGCATAACGAAGGCGGTCAAGCCTCCCATTGGGATGGCTTGACCGCCTTTTTGGTTTATTTTGTAGAAAAATTTATGCTGTTTCCTGCGATACGGTATAAAGAGAGTAGAAATAACCCTTGTTTTCCATCAGCTGCTGGAATGTGCCGGACTCTGCGATGCTTCCGGATTTCAGGGCGAGAATACCGTCATACCGGCGAAGCAGAGTTCCGTCCAAAGCGTGAGTCACTACGATTCGGGTCATCCCCGTGAGATTCAGAATGGCGTCGCTGACCTGATAAGCGGTTTCCGCATCCAGTGCGGCGGTTGCCTCGTCGGCCAGAAGGATCTGGGATTTGCGGAGCAGGCTTCGGGCAATGGAGATTCTCTGCTTTTCTCCGCCGGACAGATAGCAGCCGTTCTCACCGCAGAGATACTGTTCTCCCTTTTCTGCAATCAAAGCGGACAGCCCGGAGAGCCGGATGGCTTCATCCACCTGAGCCATTGGAAAGTCCTTAAACATGGTGATGTTGTCCCGGATCGAGGCGTTGAACACAAAGACATTCTGATGAATGATCGAGATGGCGTCGCAAAGAGCGTTACTGCTGATGTCCCGCAGCGGCTGCCGGTCAAAGAGGACTTCTCCCTCGTAGCGGTCGCTGCCCATGAGGAGATTCAACAGGGTGGATTTACCGCTGCCGGAGGCGCCCACAATGGCGTAGCTTTTTCCCACCTGAAAGGTGCAGCTGATGTCATTCAGCACCGGCTGTTCCGGTTCGTAGGCAAAGGACAGATGGGAAAGTCGAATTTCCTGCTGTAAGGGTCCGGCAAGTGCGGTGCCGTGATCCTCTGCGTTGTTCTCCAAGGCCTCTGCCAGCTTATCTACCAGTCCCAGAGCCGCCTTGCGCTTTGCAAGGAGGCTCGGCAGGCTGCGAACGCTCATAATGAATAAGCCGGTCAAATCCAGAAAGGCCACCAGCTTTCCCGGGGTAATAGGGAACCCGGACAGGATGAGCACACCGCCGGCCAGAAAGGTGCCCAGCTGAGCGGCGACTGAGGCCACCGAGACAAGCATATCCAGAACCGTATCCAGTTGTTCTCTGCGGCACTTGGCCTGTTCTGCCTGTCGATTGCTTTCCCCTACGATTTGAGCGATCTCCGTTTCTGCCCGAAAGCTCTTCATAACGGCAAAGCCGCTGAGGGCATCTCGGAGTGCGGCAAGAAAGCCTGCGTTTTTGAGGGAGACCTGTTTTTCCGCTGCTGCCAGCTTGTTTCCGGTGAACACAGCCACCAAAACCGGCAGCGCACAGAATGCCATGGCAATGACCGCCATGATGGGGCTGTACCAGAGCATCATAAGCGTGGACCCTGCCAGTGTGATAAGGTTGACCACGATTTCAAACTGAGCCTTCAGATAGTCGGTCTCAATGGTGTTGAGGTCATTGGAAAAGCCGGAGAGGTAGTCGGAAATGCTCTCCTGCCGAAAGGCAGCCAGATGTTTCGCTGTGAGTTTGCGGAAGGCGTAGTCCTTATACTGCACCATAGCCCGTTGTAAAAACCGGGGCTTGGCCCAGTAGTTGATTTGCTTCCATAGGACGATCGACACAATCAGTCCAACCGTCATCAGTCCCAGCGTCGGAAGGGACAGCGCACCCGGTACCCCGGAAATGGTGTCCAGCATCTGCTGCATCAGAGCGGTAATTCCGAAATTTAAGCTGATGAGGCAGATCGCCACGCCCATAGCGATACAGTAAGGAATTCGATTTCCTTTGTAAAATTGTGCGGTGTAGGTTCGGCGTAATTCATGCTTCATGGCAGATTTCCTCCCATAATTTGAGCACTGGTTCGCTCGGCCCGTCGGCGCCTTCCTCAACCACCTTCTGAATGGTGTCCATGGCGGTGCTGCCGATGTTGTCGTAAGCTGCCCGTGGCTCTGCGTGTTCACAGTAGCGGATGTTCTGGCTGGTATGATTGGGAGCGGCGTCAAATTCCAGAGCGATCTGACGGGCTTTTCTCAAACAGTCCTTTGCGTTGTCGGTTTCTCCGATTTGCTCGTATATCGCTCCGCACAACGACAGAAGCATGGCGCTGTCCTTGTCCAGATAGCTTGCGCCGTGATCCGTTCTCAGCCCCTCCATATACCCGATGAGCCAACGGAGTATCTCGATGGCAGAGGGATAGTCTTTTTGTGCAAAGAACAGGTTGACGAAGCCAATTACAATGCAATATAAGTTGGCGGTGCAGTGAAGCAGGGCGTCGGTCAGATAGGGTGCCGCTTCGTTTCGACACTGGGGGTGGGTAGCAAGCTCCTGACCGATGAGGGAGTCATTGACGCCGCAGGGATTATTCCGTTTCAGCTGCTCCATTCCTTTTTTCCATTCGCCCATGGTCAGATAACCGATGGCGATGTCCCGATGAATCTCTGTTTCACTGAGATCGGGGTCGTGGTTTTGGTGAATCAGTGTACAGGCATGACTCAGAAGTTCGATGGCACGGCGAATTTGCTTCTGATTGCCTGTTTCAATGCTCGCCAGATTATAGAGAATTCCGCAGCCATGCACCACCTCAAAATCGTTGGGGTATCGTTTGAGCCAGCTTTCTACATCCTCCCAGCAGTCTGCATAGGTTTTCTCCAGCTTGATCTGTTTGAGCTTCTGAAGGATTCGGTCCCGATCACTGGAGTACAGGACATACCCGACCAGCGCATCCACAGAGACTCCGAAGAAGCTGGCAAGCTCCATGATGAGGGTGATGTCCGGGGTAGAGATGCCCTGCTCCCACTTGTAGACGGCGCCTGCGGAAACGCCCATGGCCTCTGCCAGCTGCTCTTGGGTGATGTGCTGCTGCTTGCGCAGCGTTTTGATATTTTCAGAGAAGTTTGATTTCATCTTGCCACACCTCCGTTGTTGTGCCTTCATTGTAGCAAAGAGAAGTCGGCGGTGGAAGTCACTGTTCGTATTGTTGGGATTAAAAATTTTCTACCAATGGTTGGGTTTTGCGCTGTGTTCCATAAATGGGTGCAAAAAAGAACACCGGGAAGAACGGTACTGTTCTTTCCGGTGGTTTGGTGGAAGTATTTTCATGTGCGTGGGGAATCAGATGCCGGTGCGGAGGATGAGTCCAACGAGGATGCAGAGCGCTCCAGAGATGCGGATGTAGCGTTCAGCGTTGGGCATATCCTGACAGATGGAGGGAATTGCCGGGTGGATGAGAAAACCAAGACCATACAAAATCCAAGAGAGATTGAACAGCAGCGGCAAGTCAAAGGCCGTGGCACAGATCCATAAAACCAGTGCCAGACTCAAAAGCACAATCACTTGGGTGCGGAAGGAGATATTTTTCACAGAAATCACCCTTTCTGAAACAGAAACAGCCTTTGGTATATTCAGTCTATCATGCCGTTTTCTTCCGGACAAGCTAAATTTTGGGAAAACAGCAAAAAAGTCCCCCGATTCATCGAATCGGGGGACAGAATATGCGTTAATAGCCGTTGGGATGATTTTTGTGCCAGTTCCACGCGGTGGAAACAATGGTTTCCAAATCCGCATACTGAGGCTTCCAGCCCAGCACGGCACGGGCCTTCTCCGAAGAAGCCACCAGCTGAGCCGGGTCACCGGCACGACGGGGGCAGATTTCGGCAGGGATGGGATGACCGGTCACCTTGCGAGCCACATCAATGACTTCCTTGACCGTGAAGCCCACGCCGTTGCCCAGATTAAACACATTGTTTTCGCCGCCCTGCATCAGGTAATCCAGGGCCAGAATGTGGGCCTGAGCCAGATCGTTTACATGGATGTAATCCCGGACACAGGTGCCGTCCTTGGTGGGATAGTCCTCGCCGAAGATGGAAATTTTTGCCCGCTGTCCGTTGGGAACCTGAAGAATCAGAGGGATGAGGTGGGTTTCGGGATTGTGTGCCTCACCAATGTGACCGTCGGGGTGAGCGCCGCAGGCGTTGAAGTACCGCAGAGCCACATACCGCAGACCGTGGGCACGGCTGGTCCAGCTCATCAGCTTTTCCATGGCCAGCTTGGTTTCGCCATAGCAGTTGGTGGGGACGGTGGCGTCTCCTTCGGAAATCGGAATGCGTTCCGGCTCGCCGTAGGTGGCGGCGGTGGAGGAAAAGACAATCTTGTCCACCCCATGCTCCACCATGGAGCGCAGCAGCACCGTGGTGCCGCAGAGGTTGTTGTCATAGTACTTGAGGGGGTTGGACATGGATTCGCCCACCTGAGAAGAGGCGGCAAAGTGGATGACGCCTTCGATTTTTTCCTGTTCAAACAGAGCATCCAGCTCCGCTTTGTTGCGAATGTCCACCTGATAGAAGCGAGCCTTGGGGTGAACTGCCTCCCGGAAGCCAGTGAGCAGATTGTCGGCAACGACCACATCACGACCGGCAGCAATCAGCTCGCATACGGTGTGGGAGCCAATGTAGCCGGCTCCGCCCAGAACCAGAATTGCCATAGAAGAAACATCCTCTCTATTTGTTGAAAAAAGTAGGGTTTCATCACCCTTTGGTGTATTCTAGCACATCTGGTTTCACTTTACAAGAAAACGCCGCCCGATGGGACAAACGGGAAAAAGTATGGTATACTGTCCAAAGAACGCCAAACAGGCGGTTTTCAATTGAAAGGAATCGGGGAACGGAACCAATCCGTTCCAGAGCATAGAAAGGACGAACACCATGGAGCAGCAGCAGGAGCATAAGCGCCGCGTGCGCTATAAAGGCACCCACCCGAAGAAATTCAGCGAAAAATATAAGGAATTGCAGCCGGAAAAGTACCAGAGTGATGTGGAAAAAATCATCCAGAGCGGAAAAACGCCCGCCGGTATGCACATTTCCATTATGGTGCAGGAAATTCTGGATGTGCTTCAAATTCAGCCCGGAGAAATCGGCATGGATGCCACTTTGGGCTATGGCGGCCACACCCAGAAGATGCTGGAGCAGCTGCAGGGCAAGGGCCATATCTATGCCACCGATGTGGACCCCATCGAGTCGGAAAAGACCCGGGCACGGCTGGAAGGATTGGGCTACGGTCCGGAAATCCTCACCATCCGCCGGATGAATTTTGCCCGGCTGGACGAGGTGGCGCCGGAGGAGAAGTTTGACTTTGTGCTGGCAGATCTGGGTGTGTCCTCTATGCAAATCGACAATCCGGAGCGAGGCTTCACCTTTAAGCAGGACGGTCCGCTGGACCTGCGGCTGGACCCCACCAGCGGTGTGACCGCAGCGCAGCGGCTGCGGGAGTTGGACTATGAAGAGTTGGTTGGTATGCTGGTGGAAAACTCCGATGAGCCCTATGCCGAGCAGATTGCCAAGGCGATTTTGAAGCACCGCCGTCAGGTGGGTGCGATTGAAACCACCCGTCAGCTGGCGGAGGTGATTGAGCAGGCACTGTCCTTCCTGCCTGCGTCGGAGCGGAAGGAAGGGATCAAAAAGTCCTGCCAGCGCTGTTTTCAGGCTTTGCGCATTGACATCAACAGCGAGTATGAGGTGCTGTATTCCTTCTTGGATAAGCTCCCCGGGGTGATGAAGCCCGGCGGACGCATTGCCATTTTGACCTTCCATTCCGGCGAGGATCGTCTGGTGAAGCAGGCCTTCCGTCAGGGACTCCGGGACGGCACATACAGCGATGCATCCAAGGATGTCATTCGCCCCTCTCAGGAGGAGTGCTTCCGCAATCCCAGAGCACGCTCCACCAAGCTGCGCTGGGCGGTCCGAGGCTAAAACCGAACGAAGAAGCGGCAGCTCCGCCACCGCCGGAGCTGCCGCTTTTCCATAGAAAGTGCTTTGTTGGATTTCGAACAAATAGAAATTTCTGCGGCAGTTCTGTCGCTGACGGATGGAATATGCTATACTGATACGAAAGAAACGGGAGGGAATCGCCATGATATTTTCGGAGTTGGAGCAGGAGAAGTGCAGAGAAATCGACCTGCACACCCATAGCACCGCATCGGATGGCACCTGCACGCCGACAGAGTTGGTGGAACGGGCAGCGTCCGTGGGCATCCGAGTGCTTGCCCTGACGGATCATGACACCCTTGCCGGAATTCCGGAGGCGAAGGATGCGGGCTGCCGATTGGGAGTCACCGTGGTTCCCGGAATTGAGCTTTCTGCCAACTGGCTGGGCACAGACATCCATGTGCTGGGCTACCATATGAAACGGGACGGCTCCCTCATACAGAAGCTGCTGGATTGGGTGCAGCAGGAGCGCATCCGCCGCAATGAGGGCATTGCGGCTAAGATGGCGGCCGACGGGGTGGATGTGAGTATGTCCCAGCTGCGGCAGCGCTATCCCGGAGCCGTGATTGGCCGCCCTCATTTTGCCCGGCTGCTGATGGAGCAGGGAAGAGCAGCGTCGGTGAAGGATGCCTTTGAAAAATGGCTGAAGCCGGGTCAGCCCTATTACCTGCCCAGAACGAAAATCACGCTGGAACAGGCGGCAAAGGCCATCTCTGAGAGCTGTGGTGTCCCGGTTCTGGCCCATCCCCTGCAATATGGCTTTGCTCCGGAGAAATTGGAGCAGTTGGTGGCAGAATTCGCTGGTATTGCAATGGGTGGCATGGAAATTTACTATACAGGCTATACACTGACTCAGCGGCAGCAGCTGTTCGATTTGGCGCAAAAATACCGCCTGTTTGTGACCGGCGGCAGTGATTTTCACGGCGAGAATAAGCCTCATATCCGTCTGGGTGAGGTGGAGGTGCCTCGGAGCGTCGAGGACGCTGTGAGAGAACACAGTAAGGAGATACACCCATGAAACGAATGATTCCAAACTACTATTCTCAGTTTCACTGCATCGCATCTGCCTGTAAGCACAGCTGCTGTGTGGGCTGGGAAGTGGATATTGACGAGGATTCGGCGGAGGTATACCGCACTATGGAGGGCACCTTGGGGGAACGGCTGCGTGCCAACATCGAATGGGAGGAAACGCCTCACTTCCGCTTGGGAGCCGACGAGCGCTGCCCCTTCCTCAATGGGGAAAATCTCTGCGACCTCATTTTGGACGCCGGGGAGGAAACCCTCTGTCAGATCTGCACCGATCACCCCAGGTATCGCAGCTGGTTTGCTGACCGGGTGGAGGAAGGACTGGGACTTTGCTGCGAGGAAGCTGCTCGGCTGATGCTGACGCAGGAGGAACCCATCACCCTTTTGGAGGAGGAAACCGAAGGGGAAACACTGGAAGCCGAGGAAGAATACCTCACTTTGCTTCGAGAACGGGATGCTCTTTGGAAGACCTTGCAAAACCGGGAAAAACCGTTGGAATATCGACTCTGTGAAGCCTTTTCCCTTTGCGGTATTACGATGGAACATCGTCCGCTTTCGGAGGATATTGCCCTCCTTTTGGAGCTGGAAGGCTTGGAGGAAGGCTGGAAAACGGACTTGGAAGAGGTGCTGACGCTGCCGGATACCCAGTGGCAGCAGGAATGGGACCGGGACGGGGAACACCTGCTCTGGTATCTCCTGTTCCGCTACTATCTCTCTTGGGGGCTGAGCCGCTGGGAGGAGGATTTTGCGCTGCGTTTCGGCGCCTTTTCCCTTCGTCTGCTGGGTGGGCTTTACCATTTGATTCTGCATCGCAAGGGGACGCTGACGCTGGAGGACCGGGTCGAGCAGCTGCGCCGTTGGTCGGCGGAGCTGGAATACAGCGAGGAAAATCTGGATGCCATAGCGGAGGCATTGGAATAAAAAAGAAGAGGGAGATCCTTCGTTGAAAGGATCTCCCTCGTTTTGTTGGAATTCAATCAATCCTTGCGGCCGGGACGATCGTGGTCGCTCCAGAAGAACACAGCCACAGTACCCGGGCCGGTGTGAGAGGCGATGATCGTGCCGATTTCCTCCACACGGAAGGTAGCCTTGGGGATAAATGCCTTGAACTGCTCCAAAACCACCTGAGCGTCCTCGGGGCAGTGAGAGTGGTTGATAAAGCACTTGCCGTCATAGTCGCTGCCGTCCCGCACATTCTCTTCCAGCACACGCATCAGCTCTTTGACAGCGGCCTTCTTGCCACGGGCCTTGCCGTAGGCGTAAATCTTGCCCACATCATCCAGACACATGGTGGGGCAGATGCCAAGCACGGTACCGATGGCAGCGGTAGGACCGGAAACACGGCCGCCACGGCGGAAGTGCTTCAGATCGGTGGCGTAGAACTGATGATAGATCTTCTTGCAGTTTTCCTCGACCCAAGCAGCCACCTCATCAATGGACTGACCAGCCTCCCAGCGGTCGGCAGCGTCATCCACCAGCAGACCGTAGCCGCCGCAGCTGGCATAGCTGTCCAGCACGATGATCTTACGGTCGGGGAACTCCTTCTGCACCTGAGCGGCAGCCTCCCTGGCGTTGTTGATGGAGGGGGTCATGCCGGAGCCAAAGGCAATATGAAGCACATCGCCCTTTTCCAGCAGCTCCCGGAAGTACTCCGTGTAGCGGAAGGTGTTGATCTGGGAAGTGGAAGGCAGATTGCCCTCGGAAATAAAGTGGTAGAACTGTTCCAGAGCGGCAGGGTCACGGAACATATCATCCTCGTAAACCTGATCGCCGATGGAGTAGGTATAGAATAGGACAGAGATTCCCCGCCCGGAAATGTAAGAATAAGGCAAATCCACCGTGGATTCACAGGACAGTTGGAACATTTTGCTCATAAACAGAATCACCTCGTGAAAAACAGATTGTGGGTATGGTTGACTAGATTATATACTATCGCAGAGGAAAACTCAAGGATAGGATGTAAATCCAACCAAAAAAATAGGAAAACCCCGATGACTCAAGTCATCGGGGCATATTTTCTGGCGTTTTCCGGATCTGTATTGAACATCAGCAGGGCTTCTCGGCAGTTGTAAGGCCCCATGCAGTAGTCTTTTTCGGAGAAATCGTTCAGAATACGGAAGGGGACGACCCGGTTGTAGGAGAAGGGATGGTCCTCCACCATCTGAATCTCCGGGTCTTCAAAAGGCTCCTCCCAGTAATAGGGATCGAAGAGATAGACCTTGTCATCCTCCACTTTGGTGAGCAGCACATAGTGGGGGACATCCAGAAACACCCGGGTCACCACGGCGCCGCCCTGCTCCAAAGCCTTGCAAATGGGATGCTCCGGGGAGAAGCTGACTTCCTCGCCGAGGTAGAACTCGGTGCGGATGGGCAGGTGACCGGTCCGGCCGTAGTTGTTGAACCAGTTGCTCAGAAATCGCATGCAGTGGGAGGTGGTGCCGGATCTGCCGTCATACCCCTCGGAGTCGTATCCGTCCAGACAGTAGAGCATAATGCGGCGCACCACATCCGGGGGAATCTCGTCCTGCTCGAACAGGTAGCTAATGGCGTTGAGCAGGGAAGTCGGGCCACAGTCGAACTCTGAAATTTGATAACGCAGCGGTACTTTCATCCAGTTACCTCCTGATCCAGCCAGCGGCGGGCATAGCCTGCATACAGGGCAGCGCCGATGGCGAGGGTGTCCTCATCCAGATTGAATTTGCCATTGTGAGCAGGATTGAGGGTATCCGGCTTGGCAGGATTGCCGGAGCCGAGATAGGCATAGGCTCCGGGAATGGTCTGATTCAGCTCGGCAAAATTATCTCCGGCGAGGGAGAGAGGGCGATCCTGACGGAAGGTCACCTCAGGCATCAGGTCGGACAGAGCGTCCACCGCCTCCCGGCAGACCTGAGCGTCGTTCCACAGGGCGGAGCAGATGCCATTCCACTGCACCTCGGCGGAACCGCCGTACAGCTGAGCGGTTTCCCGGCACAGAGTCGTGATGTCCCGGCGCAGCTGCTGACGCATTTCCTTGGTGATGGTGCGGGTGGTGCCCTCCAGCACAGCGGAATCCGCCAGTGCGTTATAGGTGGTGCCGGAGTGGAAGGTTCCGATGCCCACCAGAACCGGCTCCACAGGGGAAGAACGGCGAGTGACCAGCGCCTGCACAGCGTTTACGATCAAGCTGCCGATGTAAACCGCATCCGCACCCAGCTGAGGGGTGGACACATGGGCGGCTTTGCCCTGAATGACGATGCGGAACTGATCCACGGCGGCATTGTTGATGCCGGGAGTCAGACTGACCGTGCCAGCCGGGATTTCGTGGGCGGTGTGGAGTCCAAAGACCCGTTCCACCCCGTCCAAAGCGCCGGCTTCAATAAAATCCTCTGCACCCTGACCGATTTCTTCTCCGGGCTGGAAAATCAGCCGCACTTCGCCGCCGAAGTTGTCCCGATCTTCCGATAGCAGCTTGGCAGCACCAAGCAGACAGGCGGTGTGAGCGTCATGACCGCAGGCGTGCATCACGCCGTCCACCTGAGAGCAGTAGGGGACGGAAGCGGTTTCCTGAATGGGGAGAGCATCAATGTCCGCCCGCAGGGCAATCACATGGGAGCCGGGACGGCTGCCGTGAATCACGCCCAGTACGCCGGTTCCGCCGACCCGGGAATGGGGGATACCCAGCCGGTCCAGTTCAGTCTCAATCCGCTGAGCCGTCTGAACTTCCTGCATGGAAAGCTCCGGGTGACGATGAAATGTGCGGCGCAGCTCCACCAGAGTGGGGAGGTCTGCTTTGGCACGAGAGAAAACATCTTTCATAGTGCGGCCTTCTTTCTCTAAAAAAGAACTCATATACCCGGGTAAGCCCGGGTATATGGGATGGGTGTATGATAGCATCCGTGGCATTCTATGTCAATCGGTGCGTGGTTGCCCGGTGCATCCGTCCGATCGAAGGGGAAATCTTGCACCGATTTGGCGGCAGCAGTCCGACTCAGATCGGCAGGTGCAGGGCATAGCCTGCCACGATACCTAAGAGAGCAGAAAGTGCAATAATCAGGATGGGATGCACCTTGCGGACGGAAAGCACGATCATAAGCGCTGTGATGGCCAGAGAAACATAGAACAAAGGCGTGGTAAAGACGGCAGCGGACACCTCGGCAGGGAAGAACACCGTGCCGGTCACAGAGAGCAGAGCCGAGGCAATCATGCCCACCACTGCCGGTTTCAGGCCGTACATAATGCCCTTCATGGGCTTACTGGAGCGGAATTTGGAAAAACAACGAGCCACCAGCAAGATAATCACAAAGCTGGGAAGTACCACGCCGAGAGTGGCGCAGAAAGCGCCGAATACGCCGCCCATGGTCGAACCCACGAAGGTGGCCATGTTGATGGCAAAGGGGCCGGGGGTGCTTTCGCTGACGGCGACAAAGTTGACCAGCATTTCGCTTTCCATCCAGCCGTGCTCCAATACCGCTGACTGGATCAAAGGCAGCATGGCATAGCCGCCGCCAAAGGTAAACAGACCGATTTTAAAGAAGGTCCAAAACAAATCAAGAAAGATCATGCTTCTGCCTCCTTGCTCTTTGTTAGAAAAACAACATAACCGAAAATAGCGCAGCACAGCAGCACCAGAATGGCATTCAGACCCAGAATACCGGCGCCGAGGAAGGCGAGAGAGGCGATCAGAATGGGGAAGGTGCTGCGCTCCAGCTTCTTTGCCATGTTCCAGAGGGTGTGGAAGATAAGGGCCAGCACACCGGCACGGACACCGAGGAAGGCATAAGCCACTACCGGCAGGTGGGAGAAGGTGTCCAGCACCCGGGAGAGCAGCAGGATGATAAGAAAGCTGGGGAGTACCACGCCGGTGGTTGCGGCAAGGGCTCCGGCGAACCCAGCCATGCGCTGTCCCACAAAGGTGGCGGAGTTGATGGCGATCGGACCGGGGGTGGACTCGGCAATGGCGGTCATCTCCAAAATCTCGTCCTCCTTCATCCAGTGGTGATGGTGAACTACTTCCCGCATAATCAGGGGGAGCATGGCGTAACCGCCGCCAAAGGTGAACAGACCGATGGTGAAAAAGGTGGAAAAGAGCTGCCAGAGCAGATTTGAATGATGTTGTTTCATAGGCAATGTACCTTGCTTTCCGAAAATGGATGGAGCACAGCCCGATTTCGGGTGTACTCTTGAAATTCACATTGATTTATTATAATCGTTTTGAAAAATACCGTCAATCCAATCGTGAAAAATCATAAAAAGATGGGAAAATCGGGAAAAATGTTGACTCATGCTCCGGGAAAGGATATAGTAGCAGTGAAGTGTTGTAAATACAACGGAGAGGGAGATGGGTATGAGAAAGTATAAGCAGGAGCTGCTGAACTGCCCCCTGTTTGAAGGAATCGAGTGGGAGGAAATCACACGAGTGATGGAGTGCCTGCGACCCAAGCTGCTGGAGGTGCCTGCCGGAGAATCCGTGTTTTCCCGGGGCGGCAAGCCGGAGCACCTGTGGGTTGTGCTTCAGGGTAAGGTGGAAGTGCAGGAGGAAGATGTTCTGGGCGGCGTGAGAGCGGTTCAGACGGCCGAACCCAGAGCGATGGTCGGTTACCTTTATGCTTGCGCAGGGCTTGCAGAGCTTCCTGTGGCCGCTGTGGCGGCGGAGGACAGCGTGGTGCTGCGGCTGGACTGCCGCCGGGTTATGACCACCTGCGACCATTCCTGCCGCTATCACAAGCGTCTGGCCCGAAATCTGATGCGTTTGGTGGCAAGAGGAAATCTGGAGTATCAGCAGAAGGCCTATTTGCTGTCCCGCAGAACCACACGGGAGAAGCTGATGACCTATCTGTTGGAGGAGGCCAACCGACAGGGCAGCCGGGAATTCACCATTGCCATGGATCGGCAGCAGCTGGCCAATTACCTGTGCGTGGAGCGCAGCGCCATGTCCACGGAAATCAGCAGACTCTGCAAGGACGGCGTGATCGAGTGCCGCCGCAGCTGGTTCAAGCTGTTGGGCTGATTTGGGCATATCATCGTCTGCTTGTTGAATCAGAGCAGCCCTTGTCCCGGTAAAAATGGGGCAAGGGCTGTTTTTTTGTAGAAGGATGTAAAGGAAGCTTGACAAAACGGGCAAGGTATCGTATGATCTTGATGTAAAGGAACCTTGTCAAAAAGGAGGCGTGACCATGGAGAATCGGGTAGAGGAGCTGCGAAAAGCCAAATCCATGAGTCAGGAGGAGTTTGCGAGGGCAATCCGGGTATCCCGGCAGACCGTAAGCTCCATTGAAACGGGAAAGTACAATCCTTCCTTGGAACTGGCGTTTACCATCGCAGATTTTTTTGATCAAACGATAGAAGAAGTGTTTTTGCACGAAAGGGGCGAAAAACAATGAAAAAGAGCAGTTTTGTCGTGGGAATGGTCTATGTGCTGGTTGGCATTGTCTGTCTGGTGTGCGCCGTTAGGGTAGAGGACGGACTGCAAGGTATGCTGAGCGGCATGGGCGGCGCCGGAATTGGCATGGGCGGAATGCTGATGGTCAAGTATCTCCGTTGGAAGGCCCATAAGGACGAACCCGAGTTCCGGGAGAAATGGGAGCAGGAGCAGATCGAGCAGAACGATGAGTTGACCCTCACAGTGCGCAGACAGACGGCACAGATCGTCCATGTGGTGGAACTGGTAGTTGGTGCCGTGGCCTCGCTGGTCTTTCTGATTCTGGGGGAACTGGGTATCTTGGAAAGCGGGCAGTTCATGGGCGTGTTTCTGTGCCTGTTCATACTGGGGCAGCTGGTGCTGTCCGAGGTTATCTTCCGTCATAAGATGGCACAATATTGAAAAAAACACCCGCTCGGCAGAGCGGGTGTTTTTTGTAGATCAGATAGTAAATTTCAGGGGAGAGGCGGACGCCTTGGGGTGCTGGGTCACCTGCTGGTAACACTCTGCCACAATGGCCTCCAGCTGAGGCATCTTCTCCAGAATCCGCTTGGACAGCTCCAGCTGGCAGCGGCCTCGCACCAGATTGTGGGAGGGGTAGTCGATATGGAAGTAGTGATCGCCCTGTAAATAGTCGTCCAGAAAACGGCTGCCCAGCTCGACAGCCAGCACAAAGGGGCTGAGGGCCAGAGTCTGAAGCTCATAATGGGTCAGCACGGCAGCGGTTTTGCTGAGAAAGCCCATGGTAAAGGTGCGGAACACATCCAAATCGCAGTCTACCTGCTCCAAATCGGTGCAATCCTCGCCGGCACGGTTGGCGGCGGAACGGATGGCGTCACCGAAATCGTGGGCAATCAGACCAGGCATCACTGTGTCCAGATCAATGACCGCCACCGGCTGGTTGGTGGTGGGGTCAAAGAGCACATTGTTGATCTTAGTGTCGTTGTGGGTGACACGGATGGGCAGTTTGCCGTCCTGTCGAAGGTAGGAGAGGGTGCAGGCCTGCTCAGCCACCGAGTGGATGTATTCCAACTCCTCCTGCATCTCCTCGGCACGTCCCAACTGGTCGGTGTGGGCGCTCTGGAACAGGTCCGCCAGACGGTGGGGAGTGTCGTGGAAATGGTAGATGGTTTCGTAGAGCTGAGTGGCGTCAAAGTCGGACAACAGCTGCTGGAACTCACCGAAGGCCTCTGCCGTGCCCCGAAGCACGGAGTTGTCGGAGCAGACATTGAAGGTGTTGGAGGGGATGTAGTTGCAAAGCCGCCAGAAGCCGTCCTTGTCGAAAATGTAGGTCAGCCGATCCTTGGTGTGATGGAAATGCAGCGCCACCTGACCGGGCTTTTTGGCACGGATGTGCTCTGTCACCAGATCAATGTTGTGCATGACTTCCTTGGGACGGCGGAAGGCGTAGGTGTTGACTTCCTGAACGATATAGTCCTTTTCAGAGCCGTCCTCCTTGCGGAAACGCACCTGATAGGTCTGGTTCACATTGCCCACCTTGATGTGGGAAAAGCCGATGAACTCCCCTTGGATACGGAAGCCTTGGCAGATCTGCTGCAGTTTCGTCTTGATGTCCATAGAAACATTCCTTTAATGCAAACTGAGAAACAGAAAGCACAACAGACAGCCCCTCCGAGTCGCACCAGAGGGGCTGGTTGGTTTTCTGTTCTGAGGGGAGGGCAATCAGCCGTCCAGAGAGATAAAGTGGGGATTGCGCTTTTCAAACGCAGCCACATAGCGGAACCCGATGTCCCGGAGCATGTCGTAGACATGGGGGATGTTGGAGCCCACCGCAGAGGGGAAGTGGGCGTCACTGCCCACGGTGACGATCTCACCGCCCAGCTCATGGTAGGTGGTCATCAGGGAGATGTAGTCCTGCTCAATGCGGGGAGACCAGTTTTTGGTGTTGACCTCAATGCCCTTGCCCTTGGAGATAATGACCTTCAGAATCTCACGGATCTGGTCCTGATAGCGGTCCAGATTGACATCCTGACCGTCCCGGTCACGCATATAGCGCATGGGGTAGGGAATATGACCGAAGGTGTCGAAGTGACCCCACTGCACGCTTTCCATCATGGTTTTGAAGTAGTCATCCAGATGGACATAGCAGGTTTCGGGGTCCTTGTAGCGGAAATCATAGAAATCCAGCCGACCGGCGGCAATGGACAGGTTGTGGACGGAGCAGATGACAAAGTCCAGACCCGGCTCCTGCTGAACCCGGTCGCCGCACGCAAAGTCGGTGGGCACATTGCCAATCTCAATGCCATAGCGGAGGTTCACTTGATCGCCCCAGGCTGCCTGAGCTTTCTCCTGCTCCAGACGGACCGGCGCCCAGTCAAAGTTGGGATTGTAGCTGCCGTCAATGTCCAGAATGTCATAGTGGTCAGTGAAGCAGATTTCGGAGATACCTGCGTCGATTGCACCCTTGGCCATGTCCGCCCGAGGCGCATCGCTGTCCCGGGAGATAATGGAATGGGTGTGACTGTCTGCATAGTACATAGAGACACCTCAATTCAAGTGAAATACAAAATCAGTATCAGTATAACATAAATTCTGTGTTTTTCCACTGTTTTGCCGGAAAAACCTTGGATGCAACCGTATTTTTTCTAAAATGGCGAAAAAAGAAGGGCAGCACCGAGGGTGCTGCCCGGAAATGACCGGAAAACCGGATTATTTCTTCTTTTTGCCCTTTTCAAAGAGGCCTCTGCCCTTGCCGAAATTGGGCTCGCTGGTGTCCAGCGGCTCGCCGCGCATTGCCTTGTCGAAGCGATGCAGCGCTTCCTTCTGGACATCGGTCAGGCTGGTGGGAACCTTGACCTGGAAGGTGACATACTGGTCACCTCTGCCCCGTCCGTTGAGGTTGGGGATACCCTGACCACGCAGACGCACGGTGGTGTTGGTCTGCGTGCCGGCAGGCAGCTTGTAGCGCACCTTGCCGTCAATGGTGGGGATTTCCAGTTCTGCGCCCAGGGCAGCATCCACAAAGGAAATCTCCTTCTCCATGAGAACATTGCTGCCGTCTCTGCGGAAGAAGGGATGAGGACGGACCTCCACCATGACAAGCAGATCACCGGCAGGACCGCCGTTCATGCCGGCATGGCCCTGACCACGGAGGGAGAAGGCGTTGCCGGTATCGGCACCTGCGGGAATCTTGACATTGATTTTTCTGGCTCTGCGGGTAGCACCTGCACCGTGGCAGGTTTTGCAGGGCTGATGGATGATCTTGCCCTTGCCCTTGCAGCGATCGCAGGGCTGAGAGGTGCTCATGACGCCCAGCATGGTGCGGCGCTGCACCTGAACATAACCGGTGCCGTGGCAGTCCGGGCAAACTTCAGCCGTTGTGCCGGGCTCGCAGCCGGTGCCATGACAATCGGAACAGGTTTCCACACGGTTGATGCTGATTTCCTTTTCGCAGCCGAAGCAGGCTTCTTCAAAGCTCAGCACCAGACGGGCACGCAGATCCTCGCCGGGAATGGGGGCGTTGGGATTGCGCTGACGACCGCCGCCGCCGAAACCGCCTCCGAAGAAGGAGGAGAAAATGTCGCCCAGATCGAAGTCGTCGAATCCGCCGGCACCGCCGCCGAATCCGCC
>JAHHSJ010000033.1 GCA_020025295.1 Oscillospiraceae bacterium
CTGACCTCTTGAATGCCATTCAAGCGCTCTCCCAGCTGAGCTATACCCCCATATGCAGTTGCTTATGTCGTATCAATATTGTTTATTATACGATTTCAAACCCCATTTGTCAACCATTATTTTTCATTTTTCTATTTTTCTTTGCCATCCGAATTGTTCTTCCCTTCTACAAGACCAGCAGCCCGATGCAAAGCATCGGGCTGCATCTTCGTTTGGTCCTGTCAAGCCAGCTTATCAGCCAAACTCAGCAAAGAACTTATCATGAATGACCTGCACGGCATGGTCCGCATCACGGATATCCACCAGAACAGAAACTTTGATCTCACTGGTAGAAATCATGTTAATGTTGATGTTGGCGTTATACAGTGCGCCGAACATATCTGCGGCAACACCGGGGTTATTGATCATGCCGGAACCAACGATGGAAATTTTGGCCACATCCTCGCTCACATGGACGGAATGGAAGCCAATTGCTTCCTTATACTCTTCCAGAATATCACGGGCGGCATCCACATCCGCCTTGGACACAGTGAAGCTGATGTCCTTGGACTCCTCGCGGCCAATGGACTGCAGGATGATGTCCACATTGATCTTGCGCTTTGCAAGCAGAGAAAAAACGCGGAACGCAATGCCGGGGCGATCACTCAGACCCACCAACGCAATGCGTGCAATATCGGTATCCTTTGCAACACCTACAATATGAGAATTTTCCACGGGCTTTACGACCTCCTTCACTTTCGTTCCGGGCAAACCGGAAAAACTGGAGAGAACCTCCATATTGACATGATAGCGCTTTGCCATCTCTACGCTGCGATTATGAAGCACCTGAGAACCAAGGCATGCCAGCTCCAGCATTTCATCAAAGGAGATTTCCTCCAATTTCCGGGCACCCTTGATCTTACGGGGATCTGCGGTATAAACGCCATCCACATCGGTATAGATCTGGCAAAGATCTGCACCCAGAGAGGCAGCCAGAGCAACCGCAGAGGTATCACTGCCGCCACGGCCCAGCGTAGTGACATCATCCCGCTTATTCACGCCCTGAAAGCCTGCCACAATCACGATGCAGCGTTTATCCAGTTCCGCACGGATTCGTTCACAATCCACACGCTTAATGCGTGCGCCGCCGTAAGAGGAGTTGGTCTTCATGCCAACCTGCCAGCCGGTCAAAGAAATGACCGGATAGCCCATGGCTTCAATAGCCATGGCACACAATGCGATGGACTGCTGCTCACCGGTGGCAAGAAGCATATCCATTTCACGCTTGGAGGGCTTGCTGTTCAGCTCTCCCGCTTTTGCAATCAAATCATCCGTGGTATCGCCCTGGGCGGACAGAACCACGATCACATCGTTGCCGTCATCATAGGTTTTCGTGATGATCTTGGCAACATTACGGATTTTATCCGCATTCGCCACGGAGGATCCGCCAAATTTCTGTACGATCAGTCCCATGTGACCTCTCGACCTCCAATATATCCAGATTTATCTGACCGAAGTCAGGACGCATAGAATTTATCAATCCAGCACACGATAGTGTACCTGAGCCAATCCCTGAGGCAGCTTTGCCAACAGTTCCTGCTCACTGAGGGCATCTTCCGTAAGGAACGCCACAGTACTGTCAGTCTCCTTGGAGAGCACCGTGCAGCCGGCAGGCACTTCTGCCAGATCCGAAGCACGGACATACCAGCGGCTCTTCACCTCACTGAGGGAATACACCGCATCCGCTCCGCCTTCCGTCCAGAAACAGCGCTTTCGGCTCTGCTTTCGCTTGGCTGCATCCAGAATGTCTGCCACAACCGCAGAGGCAGTTGCCATCTTTCCGGCTCCCTGGCCGTAGAACATCACATCCCCAACTGCGTTTCCGCGCACATTGATGGCATTAAACACATCCACCACATTCGCCAAAGGTGCATCCTCTGCAACAAGGTGCGGCGCCACATAGGCGCAGACCTTATCGTCCTCACGGCGGATCATTCGGCCCAAGAGCTTGATTTTCATTCCTGCTCGCTTGGCGAAGTCTACATCCTGCAGAGTGATGCCGGTAATGCCCTCAGTCGGGATATACTCCGGTGCAATATGACGTCCGACAGCAAGGGATGCAAGAATACAGATTTTACGGCAGGCATCCGCACCCTCGATATCCGCGGTGGGGTCCTGCTCGGCATAGCCCTTCTGCTGTGCCTCCTTCAGTGCATCCTCAAAAGACAATCCTGCCCGAATCATTCGAGTCAGAATGTAATTGGTAGTTCCGTTAAGGATACCGTAAATTTCCTCGATCCGATTGGCTGCCAAGCACTGGCACATGGGGCGAATCACGGGAATTCCGCCGCCCACGCTGGCCTCAAAGAGGTAGGAAACCTGCTTCTCCTCGGCAATCTTCATCAGCTCAACACCATGGGTGGCCACCAGCTCCTTATTCGAAGTCACCACACTCTTACCGGCCATCAGGGCACGGCGGGTAAACTCCAGTGCAATGCGTGCACCGCCGATGGTCTCCACCACCACATCCACCTCAGGGTCTTGTTCAATGATGGAAAAATCATGAATCACCCGGTCAGCGAATATACTGTCAGGAAAATCGTGGACATCCAACACATACTTCAGCGCCACTTCTTCTCCCATGTAGTCGGCAATCAAGGCTTTGTTGTTATAAATCACTTCTGCGACACCGGAACCTACGGTACCGAAGCCCAGGATTGCTACATTGATCATACTGCACCTCTGCTCTCTATCTTATGTTTGCCGTGCTTATCCGGCTAAAATTTCAAACTGTACCACACCATGGAGCTGGTTGAGCTGACGCATCAAATCGTCCAGTTCCCCCGTCATGGAAGAGGTTTCCGCACTGATGGTCACTGCACCTACACCATTCACCGGGATGGACTGATTGATGGTCAGGATATTTGTGCCCGATGCGGCAAAAATATTCAGGATGGAGGACAACACGCCCGGCTCATCCCGGAGGATCGATCGGAGCGTTACAATCTGACCTCGCATCATATCATTAAAAGGCATGACCGAATCTTTGTACTTGTAAAAGGCACTGCGGCTGATTCCAGCACGCTTTACCGCCTCATTGATCGTTGCAACTTCACGAAGTTCCAACATTCGTTTGGCTTCAACCACCTTTAAAAACACTTCAGGCAGTTTGTCCGATTCCACAATAAAATATCTGGGAGTACGATCCAAAACACTCACCTCATCGTCCGCTGTAGGCGGTCATTTGTGTTTATTTTTTCAAATCATACCATAGCACTTTAGCGAATTCAAGTGCTATACCTCCAAATTCAATCCCATTTTCCGTTCCGCTTTTGATCGTTTTGCACACTACTATGTCAGGAGTTGTCATTTTTGAAGGTAATCAGACGCAAAATCGCTATTTTGGCCCTTTCTGTTCTGCTGTTGGCCCTGCCTGCAACCCGAGGAATTGTCACTTCTTTCCTGTTTGCCTTTCTGCTGGCCGGGTGTTTTCAAGCCCCCATTCAACGCATGGAAAAGCATCGGATTCCTCGCAGTCTTTCCACCCTGCTGCTTCTGTTGTTACTTCTTGCCCCCATCGCTCTGCTGATGGGCTACGGTTTTGTCGTTTTGGCGCAATCCTTACAGACCCTGCTGTCCTCTCTTGCTCATTCACTGGCTCAGCCCATCTGCCCAGAGGAATGGTTCTATCCATTTCTTACCGCTTTACCGCCGCAGATGCAAGGCACGGTTCATCGCCTGATGAATCAATTAAAAAACCAAAGCGGTGAAATCATTCGCAGCATTCTGGCTCAGCTGGGCTCGATCAGCTCCGGCTGGGTGATGTCCCTGCCTCGGGCACTCACGGCACTGGGCCTATTTTTACTCTTTCTTTTCTGCTGCTGTGTGGGATATGCGGAGCTATATAATCTGCTGATGAAAGTGCTTCCTCCTGACTGGCGGCAAAAACTGGAACAATTCCGCCGGGAGGCTCACAAGCGGCTGACTTGCTGGGGCAAGGCGCAGCTCTCCCTCTCGGGTATTTTATGGGCAGAGCTAACCTTGGGACTGTTGATGCTTCGCATCCAGCACGCTCCCTTTTTGGCCGGCGTTGTGGTTTTGGTAGATGTAATCCCCATGATTGGAAGCGGTCTGGTTCTTCTTCCCTGGTCCGGTGCACTGTATTTGATGCACGATCCGCTGCGAAGTCTGGGGCTCCTGTTGCTTTGGGCGGTTGCCTGGTTCACCAGAACCTTTTTAGAGCCAAAGCTGGTTGGTACTCACCTGCATCTTCCCACCTGTCTGTCGCTGCTCAGCGCTCTTTTAGGAGCAAAACTATGGGGCTTCAAGGGGCTGATTCTATTTCCGGTGCTGACTGCCGTACTAATCAGTTATCTGCCGCCGGAATCCTCCGATTCTTTGCATGAATGAAAAACGGAGCAGAGCCATACGGCTCCGCTCCGTTTTTTATTACTTAGATTAACTCAACCAAAGAGGTCTTCGAGTCCATCCAGAATTCCGCCGTTTTCTCCATCTCCATCGCCTTTCACGCGAATGGTAACGGTCATGCTGACCTCAGGAGCATAGGCAGTCGCGGCCGCCTTTACGGTTACCTTTGCCGTACCCGGTCCCACAATGGTTACAGTACCATTGGATTCCACCGTTGCAACACTGGGATTATCCACCGTATAGGTCAGCGCACCGCCGGGATTGCCGGCTCCATCCACACTGTACGCACCGATGGCAAAGGGTGCATCGCCCACCTTCTTCTTAAACTCAGGGGTGGACACCAAAATCTCCTGCTGGCTCATCAGCGCATGATTCTTCTTCCAATCTTCCGTGTGGTACGGGCAAGGACCCTGTGCCTCGATCCAGGACTTCAACTGATTGCTGTCGGCCACAGGCACGGAACCTGCAACTTCATCACGCACAAAGTCCAGAACACCGATTTCCTTCACGCTCTCCTCCGGGCAATACTCACCGGCAATGTGATAGACAGGCTCCTCGCCTTCCGCGTGCTCGCCACTGCAAACCCTGATCGTGGTATGCATGGAACAGAACGAGGTGGGCTCATCTCCGGCCAAGTAATAGCCGGTAGCGGCACAGCCGGCCAGCGTACAGGCAGAGGTCGCCAGATCACCGCTCTTGGTACAATAAGTCGCAGTAACAACATCCCTGTCAGGCTGAGGGAAGGGCTTATTCTCCTTGCCGTCCACCAGACCGCTCATAACCTTCCTCCACAGCGTGGGAGTGGGGTTACCAGAGGACTGAATGATTTCACTCTGGTCATAACCGACCCACACAGCCGCAGTATAATACGGAGTATAGCCACAGAACCACAGATCATATTTGCTGGTGGTAGTACCGGTCTTACCAGCACAGCGCATTCCGGAGATTGCGGCTTTGGTACCGGTGCCCTCACGGACGACGCCTTCCAGCATATTGTTCATATAGAAGCAAGTGCCCTCCGTCAGTGTGGGCGTACCGGCTTCATCGTACTCCAGAACCACATTGCCATCTTTATCAACGACCTTGGTATAGAGATGGGGCTCGATAAAAATGCCATTGCGGGGGAACACAGAATAGGCTCCTGCCATTTCAAAGGTGGAAACACCGGTAGTCAAGCCGCCCAGTGCCAAAGGAGCGTAGTCAATATCAGAATACACCTTACCATTGACGCCCTCCATATAAGACACAAGGCTGCTGATACCAAAGTGCTTTTCCATATACTCGAAGGCCTTCTCTCGGCCCACCAAATCCACCGTCTTAACGGCACTGGTGTTCAGGGAGTGAACCACAGATTCGTAAACACTGGTCAGTCCGGAGTATTTGCGATTGGAGTTGCGGGGCCAAGGCTTACCGTCATTCACCATAAAGGGAGAATCGTCTACCGCAGAATAGGGGGTAATCAAGCCTTCATTCAGTGCCGGTGCGTATGCGGACAGGGGCTTGATGGAAGATCCAGGCGGTCTCTTGGTATCCGTGGGCAACACATAACCACGGTTGATGTCCTTCGGTCGGTTATCGCCCAGAGCCACCACACGTCCGGTGGCATTATCCACCACCGTAATGGCGGACAGCAAGGGCTGGCCGGTACGGGACACATAGTCCTCAAAGTTGGCCGGGTCCTGATAGATCGCATCCACGCTGGCCTGCGCCGCAGGATCGAAGCAGGTATAGATGGACAGACCACCGGTAAAGATCAGACGGCTGGCCGCTTCCTTGGTCATTTCGTACTTCTCCATCAGGTCATCCCGCACCTGATCGATCACAGCATCTTCGTAGTAGGAGTTAATCTCGCCCACTTCGGCCTCGATCGCTTCCTTATTGACAAACTGGATGGTGACCTTTTCCGGATCATAGGTGAACCGGTCGTTTCCCTTCTCGTCCTGTCCGTCAGGATAATAGCCCATCTCCGCCAGCGCAGACAGCTTCTCTTCCTCGCTGATTTTGCCCTGCTTGGCCATTTCCAGAATGACTGTATGAGCACGCTTCAGGTTGTTGTCCGGGTGACTTACAGGATCATAGAGGGACGGATTATTGGTAATGCTGATCAGGCAGGCGCTTTCCGCCAAGGTCAGGTCCTGCACTTCCTTATCGAAGTAGCGATGTGCTGCGGTATAGACACCATTGCATCTGCGCCCCAGATAAATATAATTCAAGTACAGCTCAAGGATATCCTTCTTCTCATGGTTCTTTTCAAATTCCAGAGCGGAGAAAATCTCCAACACCTTTCTGCTCACCGTCACATCATCGTTCTGGGAAACATTCTTGATGAGCTGCTGGGTGATGGTCGAACCGCCCTGCACGCTCTTGCCGGTGAACATATACACCACGGCGGCGGCAGTACGCTTCCAGTCTACACCATGATGCTCAAAGAAACGCTTGTCCTCAATGGCCACAGTGGCATTGATCAGGTTTTCAGGCATCTCATCATAGGGAACCCAAATTCGGTTCTCCTCAGAGTACAGCGTCATCATCTCCACTTGTTCACCGGTCGCCGGATCAATGTAGTACATAGTGGAGGACAGGCTGGGATCATAGGCCGTCACATTCAGGCCCGTCTGCATCTCCTCTGCCTGAGGAATAATCACATCATCAATGTAGGTTTTCACATGGACAAGCATGAAAAGACCCGTGACAATTCCAATCAGGAGCAGCGTTCCCAGCACAATGCCGATCCATTTGAAGACGACACCGGTGATATGCAGCGCCTGAGAATCTCCTGCACGATTGTTTGTCTTTTTTGCCAAATAAACCACCTCCGGTGGAAATTGTCTGCGGAAAAACCGCAGATTGAGAGGATTTCAGAAATAACCAAGATACATTATAGCATACTTGTCAAATCATGTATCCTTGAAATTCTGCTTTATTTCTTAATTTATTTTTACTTTTTCGCTGTTTATTATTCCCTTTTTCCGGGAATACTGTCTCTGGTAGGTGATTTTACTATGCAGAAAGACATTCGTTACCGGCTCCTGTGCATCGGCACTCTTCTCGCCGCGGCACTGCTGCTTCTTGCTCTCAGTTTCCTTCCCCGCCGGGTTTCTTCCCGCCCCGCAGCAGCTCAGATTCAGGTAAAAACAACAGCCGATCACGCAACTTACCGTGACCCCCTGCATACACTGACAATAACGGAGCAGGACGGAAAGGTCTGTGTGATGCGAGACGGAATCCCTTGGATTCACACGGAAACTTCCGTGCACGCACTCCCCGAACAGGACCGCCTCATGCTGAAAGACGGGATTGTTGTCCACTCAGAGCAGGAAATGCATCAGCTGCTGGAGGATCTGGGCGTATGACCTTCTTCGCAAAGTTTGCGATTTCTTTCTCTTGCATTTTCTGCAAACTCAGGTTACAATACGGGTGAAAGGTCGGTGAGAAACATGAGCGAAGAATACGGAGCCGAATTTATCACCCTGACGGATGACGAGGGTAACGAGTTTGAACTGGAATACCTCGACACCATTGAATACAAGGGAAATCTTTATATGGCGTTCTTCCCCACTCTGGAAGAAGGTCAGGATGAAGACAGCGAGGATTTCGGTCTGATCATCCTGCGCAGCGTCCCCGGCGTTGGCGAAGAGGACGATTCTCTCGAATCCGTGGACGACGAAAAGGAACTGAACGCTGTTTACGATCTGTTTATGGAGTCCCTGTTTGACGACGAGGACGAAGACGACAGCGAATCCTAATTTTTTACGCAAAAATCCCTGCCGGGTGCGTGATGGCTCTCTTTATGGCCTACAATTTTAATATGGGCTGCCGGTTATACTCGTTTGGAGGATTGCAGGCCTCCCGGCTTCGGCTGGATGTTGGAAGCAGAGATCCCAAACGGAGGCAGCCCACCTGCAGTTACGCAGGCACATTCTAGGTCACACGGCCACGGCGGGGTTTTTATGTACAGTTTCTGTCTCGGAGGTTTCCTTCGGGGCATTTTTTTGTAGTTTCATCTATTATGTATGATTAGTATTGAAACTTTCCCTTTGTTGTTGTATACTATTGTGTATTCTGAACGCGGAGGGTCTTTCTTCCGACACAGAAAGGATTGATTCATTCATGAGCGCATCCAGAAATAAGAAAAAGCGCAAACTTGGGGCCGACGGTCTCAACCAGAAGAAAATGGAGGCCCAGACTGCTGCAGCCAAGGCCAAACGCAAGAGCATTCTTTACATTGTGATTGGTGTTCTTGTCGCTGTTTTGATCGCCGCTTTGTTGTTTTGGGACAGCGGCTTCATTCAGAAGCGAACCACTGCCGCCACCATCGGCGACCAGGAGTACAAGGTCGTCGATCTGGACTACTTCTATTACTCCACGCTGAACGGCTACGGTAACAATACCGAGGCTTACGGTTTGGATCCGAAGAAGCCCTTGGATGAGCAGGAAGCCTATGACGGATTTACTTGGCATGACGTCCTTACCGACAACGCTCTGACCTCCCTGAACAGCGTGGTTGTCCTCGCAAACAAGGCTCGCGAGGCTGGCTACGAGCTGAGCGAAAAGGGTCAGGAGGATGTAGAAAAGGCTTTGATCAACGCTGAGTCCTACGCCACCCTCTACGGTACCACCGAGGAGCATTACCTCAAAGCCACTTACGGCAAGTACATGACCATTGAAGATTACACCCGCATCCTGACCGAAATTCAGCTGGCTGGCGAATATGGCACCCAAATGATGAAGGAAATGGATGCTTCCGAAGAGGACATCAACGCCTTCTATCAGGAGCACACTGCTGATCTGGATACCATTGATTATAACTGCTATCTGGTTCCCTTTGAGACCACAACCAAGGATCCCGACAAAGGTGAGGTTCCTCTGGATGCAGAGACCATTGAGGCCAACCGCAAGGAGGCTGAGGCTCACGCTCAGGAGATTCTGAATGCTCTGGTTGCCGGTAACCCCGTTGAAGCAGAAAAGCTGGCCAACACCTATGAGGCTGTGGATGACTCCAACATGGCCGGTATCTCCCACTCCGGTTATGCCGACTGGATGGCTGACACCTCTCATCAGGCTGGTTCTTACGGTCTGGTTGAGAACAAGCACGCCTCCACCGATGAGGTGATCGGCTACTTCGCTATCTATGTCAACGACCGTAAGCTGGACGAGTACAACGGCATGAACCTCCGTGTGCTGCGTGTTGCCGCTGCCAGCGATCAGGAAGGCAACTATGACATGGAGGACTGCAAGGCTCGTGCCGAGAAGATTCTGGCTAACTTTGAGGAAACCGGAAAGACTTCTGAGGATTTTGCTCAGGTTTACACCAACGCTTCCGCCGACAAGAGCTATCCCGGCGGTCTGAGAGAGAATGTCTCTAAGCGTCATTTCAACGACACTATGACTCAGTGGATCTTCGATGCAAGCCGTGCCCACGGTGATTATCAGCTCTTTGAGTCCCCTGAGGACAACAGTTACTATCTGGTCTTCTTTGAAGGCGTCAGCGATCTCCCCTACTGGAAGAGTGTCTGCATTGCCAATGTGCAGCAGAACAAGTACGGCGAGTGGCTGGACGAGCAGATGGAAGCCAACCCTGTCACCGAAGCTTCCGGCATCAAGTATGTCGGCTAATACGAATTGTATCCGCCTCACCTTTCGGTGAGGCGGATTTCGTTTTGTTTCCCCTTGCATTTTTCCGGATTCCATGCTACAATAAGAAAGGTTTTGCAGGTATAGTTCATCGGTAGAACGTGAGCTTCCCAAGCTCAATAGGAGGGTTCGACTCCCTTTACCTGCTCCAAAAGGAAAGACACCATCTTTTGATGGTGTCTTTCCTTTTGGGTTTCGCCGCCTGTGGCAGCTCCACGCTTTTGATTGATATGCCCGGAGGCGGCAAAGCTGCCCCTACGCAAATGCTTTGCCCTTGGCAAAGCATTTCACGACGCATAAGCGCCGCCATCCAGAAGGGTGTTTTGTTAGGCTCTATGAAAACTTGGAGTGCTCTTTTTCTGCTGTATCTGTTTTTCAACACATTTCCAAAAAATGAGCGAGGCTGGTATCAGCTTCGCCCTTTTTTCAGTCAGAGGATTATATTGAAAGCAACACGAGCGGATTCGTACAGCTTGGTTTGTCGAATGGCTGGACTCGCAGAATGGCTGGGCAAAAAACTTCACTAATTTGGCAACTCCTTCAGCCGTCTGAGCAATCTAATGGGACAAAACGAACCACACCGCAGAAAAACACACTTCCTCCCCGTTCCCGGCAGCAATGTTACAGCAACAGGAAAAACGATAACACCAATACAGCGTGACACCTGCTGCTATCATTGACTTTCTATCTAACCAACAACATACCGCTTCCTATGACGCTCTTGCCACGCTGCCCTATCCCCTGACAACTATCTTTCACCTTCACAAAAAAAAGTGCCGACCAATGGTCGGCACTTTTCATCTCGCTGATATTAATGGTGCAATGCTTCATCGCGCGCTGCCATAATGACCTCACGCGCATGCACCGCAGTCTTTTTGTCCATCGCAGGCACGCCCTTCAAAGGATACGGGATGCCCAGCTTCTCATACTTGACTACGCCCATGGTATGGTACGGAAGTACCTCCAGTGCTTTCACATTCGGCAGTTCTGCCATCAGTCTGCCCAGCGCCGTCCACTCCTGTTCGGAGTCGGTAATTCCCGGAACAACCACATGCCGCACCCAAATTGCCTGATTCTTCTGCGCCAGATAATGGGCAAAAGCCAGAATATTCTCGTTGCTGTGACCCGTAAGCTCACGATGCTTCTCCGGGTCTACATGCTTGATGTCCAACAGGAACAGATCCGTCACTTCGCACAAGGCGTCGAATCGAGCCACTACCTCCGGGTTATCCGGACGGAAGGTGATTCCAGAAGTATCCACACAGGTGTGGATACCCTCCTGTTTCGCCCGCTTGAACAAAGCCATGATGAAATCCATCTGGAGCAGCGGTTCACCGCCAGTGACCGTAATGCCTCCCCTTTTATAGAAGGAGACATTACGATCATACTGGGCAAGAATGTCATCCACCGTCATTTCGGTGCCGGCATTCACTTCCCAAGTATCCGGGTTATGGCAATAGAGGCAACGCATAGGACATCCCTGCAGGAATACCACCATACGCACGCCAGGACCGTCCACTGTGCCAAAGCTTTCCAGCGAATGGACCCGTGCCTTCAACTCTGCCATAGAATCAGATGCTGTCGTGGAAGGTACGAGAAATAACCTCGTCCTGCTGTGCCTTGGTCAGCTTATTGAAGTTGACAGCATAGCCAGAAACGCGGATGGTCAGCTGAGGATACTTCTCAGGATGAGCCTGAGCGTCCAGCAGAGTCTCGCGGTTGAAAATGTTCACGTTCAGATGATGGCCGCCCTTAGTAGCGTATCCATCCAACAGATCGACCAGGTTGTCAATTTGCTGAGTATTTGCTTCCATAGTATCGTTCCTTTCTCGCAATACGATTATTCTTTTGCCGGCGTATTACAGACGGAATCGCTGAATTCGCCGCAGCAAGTGGCGCAGCGCTCTACCGCAACTTCGCCTTCCTCGCCCTTGACCTTAACATTCATGTGACCGCCGCCGTTTGCCATAAACGCATCAATGCGATCAATCAGTTCGTCAATGCGTTCTGCTTCTTTCTTTTCCTGCATAGCAATCGCCTCGATCCTTTTTTATCTTATTCCTTTCGGAACAAAATCAGTTCTCAGACTCAAACTCATCCATCTCAACAGACAGATCGCCAGCAAAAATCTGATCATCCTTGCCCAGTGCGCCAGGAATGATGGAGAAGGTGTTGGAGATACCGTCCTGAGCTTCGCTGAAGGGCAGCTTGGACACGGATGCCAGGCTGGCGACAGCGCCGTGAGAGTCACGATGGTGCATGGGGTTGGCGCCGGGAGCGAAGGGCTCGCCGCGCTTACGGCCATCGGGAGTAGAGCCAGTGTTACGACCATACACGACATTGGAGGTGATGGTCAGAATGGAAGTGGTGGGGATACCGCCGCGATAGGTGTGGTTGCTCTTCACATAGCCCATGAAGGTCTCAACCAGCTCGGAAGCAATCTCGTCCACGCGGTCATCATCGTTGCCGTACTTGGGGAAGTCACCCTCCACCTCAAAGTCGGTGACAATGCCATCCTCATCACGGATGCACTTAACCTTAGCATACTTGATAGCGGACAGAGAGTCGGCCACAACAGACAGGCCAGCGATGCCGGTAGCGAACCAACGGGTGACCTTCTTGTCATGCAGAGCCATCTGCAGCTTCTCGTAGCAGTACTTATCATGCATGTAGTGGATGATGTTCAGGGTGTTGACATACACGCGAGCCAGCCACTCCATCATGTCCTTATACTTGGCCATGACATCGTCATAGTCCAGATAATCGCCGACCACAGGACGATACTTAGGACCGACCTGCTTCTTGCTGATCTCATCAACGCCGCCGTTGATAGCGTACAGCAGGCACTTTGCCAGGTTGGCACGAGCACCGAAGAACTGCATCTCCTTACCAACACGCATGGAGGACACGCAACAGGCAATGGCGTAGTCATCGCCATGAGTGACGCGCATCAGGTCGTCGTTCTCATACTGGATACTGGAGGACTCGATAGAAGTCTTAGCGCAGAAACGCTTGAAGTTCATGGGCAGGTGCGTGGACCACAGAACCGTCAGGTTGGGTTCGGGAGCGGTGCCCAGGTTGGACAGAGTGTGCAGATAACGATAGCTCATCTTGGTGACCATGTGACGACCGTCGATGCCGACACCGCCGATGGACTCGGTAACCCACTGAGGATCGCCGGAGAACAGATCGTTGTACTCGGGAGTACGGGCGAACTTGATCAGACGCAGCTTCATGATGAAGTGGTCGACGAACTCCTGAATCTGCTCCTCAGTGAACAGGCCGCTGGCCAAGTCACGCTGAGCGTAGATGTCCAGGAAGGTGGAGGTACGGCCCAGGCTCATTGCGGCGCCGTTCTGCTCCTTGACAGCTGCCAGATAGCCGAAGTACAGCCACTGGATAGCTTCCTGCACATTGTTTGCGGGTCTGGAAATATCGAAGCCGTAGATCTCGCCCAGCTTCTTCAGATCCTCCAGAGCACGGATCTGCTCGCTCAGTTCCTCACGCTCACGGATAACATCGGAGTACATGATGATACGAGTGGTATCCTTCTGATGCTTCTTGTCAGCAATCAGACGATCCACACCGTACAGAGCAACACGACGATAGTCGCCAATGATACGGCCACGGCCATAGGCATCGGGCAGACCGGTGATGATGTGGTTGCTGCGGCAGGCACGCATCTCAGGGGTATAAGCATCGAAAACACCAGCATTGTGGGTCTTACGATGGATGGTGAAAAATTCCTCGATCTCGGGATCGACATGATAGCCGTTATCCTCGCAGGCCTTCTTTGCCATACGGATTCCGCCATAGGGCATCAGAGCACGCTTGAAGGGCTTGTCGGTCTGGAAACCAACGATGGTCTCCTTCTCCTTGTTCAGATAACCGGGGCCATGAGAGACGATGGTGGAAATGGTGCGGGTGTCCATGTCCAGAACGCCGCCTGCCTCATGCTCCTTCTTGGTCAGGTCCATAACCTGAGCCCAGAGCTCTTCAGTATCCTTGGTGGGACCTGCCAGGAAGGTGTCGTCTCCATCATAAGGGGTATAGTTCTTCTGGATGAAATCACGCACGTTGATCTCGTGTTCCCACACACCGGGAACAAAACCTGTCCATTCTTTATTCACAATTGACCTCCTCATTCTTGCCCAGAACTACAAATTCTGAGCTTCTCTCAGCAAACTCGTACCTTCTAAGTATCAACCCATGCAGAAGGAATGTCAAGGCCTCCCACCGCCCGTTTTCGGGGCAAAGCAGGTCTTTTCAGGGTTCTGTACCACACACAACCGTCATCCATCCGATCAAATGTTTCCATTTATCCGAATTTTCTGATTGATTGCATCATTTTCCCTGCAAAAGCGGTGCTCACAAGGCACACTGCAAATTTTTTTCAAATCGGCGCAAAAAAAGAAATTTAGTTCGATTTGAAACAAAATTTAGCAATTGCTAATTTTCAAATTCATTATAACAGATTTTCAAGATTCCGCAACACCCAAAGCCATTTTTTTCTATAAATCTCGATGTTTTTCTGATGCATTTTCCCTTCAAACTCAAATTGCTAAAAACATCACAAAATATAGCCATTATAGAAAGTTATTTCAGAAATGACCCTTTCATAAGTTTCCATCTTTGCTCATTTCCAATCGGCCGAAAGTAGCAAAAACAGGCTCATTTCCTTTCTCCCCGGGTTGGAAATTACGCATTCTTTCATTTGGATAATTTTGGTAATTTTAATTTGGAATCCGTGTGACTTTCCAGTCCTCTGCTCCATTAAAAAAGCAGTGTGACAGATTGTCACACTGCTTTTATCCGTATATTTACCCGATACCGTACAAATCACGGTACATCGGGACCTTTTTACTTGTTGCCCACCTTGGCAAGGATTGCCTTGAGCAGCTGAATCATCAGCATACTGCTGAACGCAAGACCCACAATGGCGCCAATCAGCTTCCAAGGCAGAACTGCCACCTTGAACAGGGGACCCAGCACAGGGATCAGCAGGACGCAAGCCAACAGTACCGCACCGATGACAAACGCACCCAGCAGGGCCTTATTGTTCCAGAACTGCTTTTTCAGCAGAACCGGCTTCACGGATTTGCAGTTGAAGCCATGGAACAGGCGGCTCAGGCACAAAGTTGCAAAGGCCATGGTGCTGCCCACTGCGGCGCCGCCGTTAGCCAGACCGATATGGAAGGCAACGACGGTAGCAATGGCAATCACCAAACCTTCGGTGACCACGCTGGTGAGGAACTCCTTGGTGAGGATGCCTTCATCACGAGATCTGGGCTTTTCCTTCATCACCTGTTCGGTGTGAGGCTCAAGACCAAGGGCGATAGCAGGCAGAGAGTCCGTTAACAGGTTGATAAACAGCAGATGCACTGCCTCAAACGGCACAGAAAGACCCATCAGAGAGGCATAAAGCACCGTCAGAATAGCGGCAGCATTGCCGGAGAGCAGGAACTGGATGGCACGCTTGATATTGGCATACACATTTCGGCCATTCTTCACTGCCTTCACGATGGTAGCGAAGTTATCATCGGCCAGCACCATGCCGGCGGCATCCTTAGCCACCTCGGTGCCGGTGATGCCCATGGCAACACCGATGTCCGCCTGCTTCAGTGCAGGTGCATCATTCACGCCGTCACCGGTCATAGCGACCAGATTGCCTCTCTCCTGCCAAGCCCGGACAATACGAATCTTATGCTCCGGAGACACACGGGCATAAACAGAAACGCGGGGCACAAACTCACGCAGTTCCTCGTCCGTCATGTTCTCAATCACCGCGCCGTCGACTGCCTCCGTACCCTCGGTCATGATGCCGATTTCCTTGGCAATGGCGGATGCGGTAATACGGTGGTCACCGGTAATCATAATGGGACGGATTCCGGCGGAAATGCACTCAGCAACAGCTGCTTTAGACTCCTCACGGGGCGGATCCATCATGGCAATCAGACCGAGGAAGTTGAGCTGATCCTCGTCCTGCAGGGTAATGTTCACACTGTCCAACCGACGGCAGGCAAAGGCCAGAACACGCAGGCCCTGCTCAGAGAACTGCTGGTTCACCATTTCAATGTTCTTACGCTCTTCTTCCGTCAGGATGGAACGGCCCAGCATCACATCCACGGCACCCTTGGTAATCATCACCAGACCGCCGGACAGTTCGTGAACCGTACTCATCAGCTTACGGTCAGAGTCAAAGGGCAGTTCGTTCAAACGAGGGAATTTGCTTCGGGCGCTCTTCTCATCCAGACCATGCTCCAGACCCAGACGCACCAGTGCGGTTTCCGTGGGGTCGCCCACTTCGCCGCTTTCATTGACCACAGCATCGCTGCACAGCAGTGCAGACCGGAGCAGAGGCTCCTGAATGGGGTCGTTGAAGTCTGCCTGTGCCGCATCGACAATCTCGCCGTTGACATAGAGCTTCTTCACCGTCATCTTGTTCTGAGTCAGCGTACCCGTCTTATCCGAGCAGATGATGCTGACACTGCCCAAGCCTTCCACGGCCTGCAGCTTACGGATGATGGCATTTTCCCGTGCCATCTTCTGAGTGCCGAAGCTCAGCACAATGGTAACAATAGAGGACAGGGCCTCAGGGATGGCTGCCACAGCCAGAGCCACTGCAAACAGGAAGGCATTCATGATGTTTTCCTTGCGGATGACCACACTGACCACAAACAGCAGCGCGCAGATGACCAGAATACCAATGGACAGCTTGCGGCCAAACTGGTCGAGAGAGACCTGCAGAGGGGTCTTCTTCTCTTCGGTGCTCTTGAGCATGGTGGCAATCTTGCCCATCTCGGTATCCATGCCGATGGAGGTCACCAAGAAACGGGCACGACCATAGGTCACAAAACTGCCGGAGAACACCATATTCTTACGGTCACCCAGAGGCACATCGCCCTCAATCGGCTCCACGGACTTCTCCACCGGAAGGCTCTCGCCGGTCAGAGCGGACTCCGCACACTTCAGGCTGGCAGATTCCAGCAGTCGGCCGTCGGCGCAGACAGAGTCGCCTGCCTCCAGCAGCACCACATCACCCACGGTTACTTCATGGCCGGGAATCTGGATAAACTGGCCGTCACGCAGCACCTTTGCGGTAGGCGCCGACATTTGCCGCAGACTGTCCAGCGACGCTGCTGCCTTAATCGTCTGAATGGTACCCAGAATGGCGTTCATGGTGATGACCGCCAGAATGACCACCGTGCTCTCCCAGTCGCCCAGCACCGCAGACACGGTAGCTGCACCGATCAGAATGATGACCAAGAAGTCAGCAAACTGTTCCAAAAAGATGCGAATTGTACTCTTCTTTGTGCCGGACTGCAATTCGTTGCGTCCGTACTTCTCCTGACGGGCAGAGGCTTCCTGCCCCGTCAGACCGTTTTCACTGCAAGAGAACTCCTCCAGCAGCTCTTCCTTACTTTTTTCCCAGATCAGATGCTTATTTCCCATCCATATCGCCCTTTCTTATGGTTGCAGCAAAAAAGGCGAGACTTTCTTGTGCAACGCATCCAGCATTGTCACAAAAGTCTCGCCATTTCAATCCTTAGCGGGATCGTTTCCAATCCGTATTGACGCCATAGGATACACAAATATTCTGTGCCAGCTACTCCCTTTCGGTTCGGTTGATACTATATCGTATTTTCCCCGGAAAGTCAATGAGTATTCTATAAATTTTATCGGTATTTTAGCCCTTTTCGCTGTCTTTTCCGCCATTTTTCCACCGGCGGCCCCGATTTTTCTCATATAGCAGCCGCAAACCGTCCATTTGCAGGGTCAAATCAAGGTTAATCTCACTTTTACAGTAGGGCGCAATCAAATCCGCAGAGCTGCCTGTGAGCACCACTGTCACCGGTTCGCCCAGCTCCTCTGCCACCTGTGCCGCAAGCCCATCGGTCATGGCTGCATACCCATAGACCGCACCGGACTGCATACAGCTCACCGTACTGGAGCAGATCAGTTTCTTGGGTTTACACAGCGGAATATAGGGAAGCTGCGCCGTGCTGTCGCCCATGGCATCCACCGACACCCGAAGGCCCGGAATGAGCGCTCCGCCCACATAGGCACCTTCCCGGTCGATAACTGAGAGCGAGGTCGCCGTTTCCATATCAAAAACTGCAATCGGCTTGGGGTATTTCTGCAGGGCTGCCACCGCATTGACCACCATATCGCCGCCCAGCTCATTGGGAAATTCAATTCGGATATTCAGTCCGGTTTTCACACCCGAACCCACCACCATCAGCCGCTTACCAATCAGTCGCTCCACTGCACACCGGAGCACAGGAGTCAGTGTCGGAACCACGGAAGTAAGGATTCCGCCTTCAATAGATGCAATATCCACCTGATAAAGTGACAGCAGGTCACGAATCAGCAGAAGATACTCGTCCTCCGTTTTTCGGGGATCGCTGGCACAGCGGCTATGAAACATCAGGGTCTCCCCTTCAAATCCGCCGATCTGTATATTCAGATTTCCTACATCCAGTGTCAGAATCATTCCAACAGCCCCCTCAGCAATTCATTTGAAGGATAATTTCTTTCTATTATACCCACACCCGGCGCACCTGTAAAGGCAAATCAGACAGGATGCAAACGCATCCTGTCTGATTCAAGCAAAAGATACAATTAGAGGTAGGACTTCAGCTCATCCACCCGGTTCAGGCGCTCCCAAGGCAGATCCAGATCGCTGCGGCCGAAGTGACCGTATGCGGCAGTCTGCTCGTAGATGGGACGGCGCAGGTCCAGATAGGAAATGATGGAAGAGGGACGCAGATCAAAGGTACGGTTCACGATCTCAGCCAGCTTCTCATCGTCCAGAACGCCGGTACCCTGAGTGTCCACCAGAACAGAGACAGGGCGAGCCACGCCGATGGCATAGGCCAGCTCGATCTCACAGCGGCGGGCCAGGCCGGCTGCCACGATATTCTTGGCCACATGACGGGCCATATAAGCAGCGGAACGGTCCACCTTCGTGGGGTCCTTACCGCTGAAGCAGCCGCCGCCATGGGAAGCGGCACCGCCGTAGGTATCCACGATGATCTTACGGCCGGTCAGACCGGTATCACCACAGGGACCGCCAACCACAAAACGACCGGTGGGGTTCACATAGAGCTTGGTCTCGGGACGGATGTACTCTGCGGGGATGATGGGCTTGATAACCTCTTCGATGACTGCCTCACGCAGGTCATTCAGGGCAATATCAGCGGCATGCTGAGTGGACACCACGATTGCAGGGCACCACTCCACATGGTTGTTCTCATCATAAGCCACGGTGACCTGGCTCTTTCCGTCGGGGCGGAGCCAAGGCAGGGTGCCGTTCTTACGAACCTGAGCCAGCTGATAGGACAGCTGATGAGCCATGGAAATCGGAGCAGGCATCAGATCGGGAGTCTCATCGCAGGCAAAGCCGAACATCATGCCCTGATCGCCGGCGCCCACCAGATCAGCCTCATCCTTGGCCTCTGCCTTGTACTCCATGGAGTGATCCACGCCCAGAGCAATATCGGCAGACTGCTCATCAATGCTGGTCAGCACGGCGCAGCTCTTTGCATCAAAGCCCATGGAGGAATCGGTATAGCCAATCCGTTCCACCGTACGGCGGACCACAGAGGGAATGTCAACATAAGAATTAGTGGTAATCTCGCCCATCACCATCACCATGCCGGTGGTAGTGACCGTCTCGCAGGCGACTCGGCCGTTGGGATCCTGTGCGAGAATTGCGTCCAGCACTGCGTCAGAAATCTGGTCGCAGACTTTGTCGGGATGTCCTTCCGTAACAGACTCGGAAGTGAAAATGTGATTCTTTTTCATTTGGCTCAGTTCCTTTCTTTGTCGTTGAGGTTGGGAACAGCCTACTGCAAGAAAAAAACACATTCCTTGGCGGAACGTGTTTCGTGAGTATCCTCATCTTTCGATACATACCGCCGGATTTGGCACCTTACGCTTGCACTGGTCAAACGCAGGTTGCCGGGCTTCATAGGGCCGATCCCTCCACCACTCTTGATAAGGCTGTTCAATTGTCGCTTACATTATAAGAAGCGTTTCTATTTCTGTCAAGAGGGCACTTTATCTTTTCTCTTTTTTCTGCATTTTCACCTACTTTTATTTCTTCGCCTTCCCTGCTTTCGTCGGATCATCAAAACATTTCTTCCAGTTGCCAAATGAATTTAAGTGATGTATAATGCTTTCGTAAATGTGCTTCCGAAACTACTGCTGATACAGCTGCTAATACGGAAGAAAAACTGAAAGGAAAAGGTGAATTAGCATGAAACTGTTCTTGGATACCGCTAATGTGGACGAAATCCGCAAAGCAAACGAAATGGGCGTCATTTGCGGCGTTACCACCAATCCCAGCCTGATCGCTAAGGAAGGCCGCGACTATGTCGAGACCCTGAAGGAGATCTGCACCATCGTTGACGGCCCCATCTCCGGCGAAGTCAAGGCCACCACTATGGACGCTGAGGGCATGATCAAGGAAGGCCGTGAAATCTACGCCATCGATCCCAAGCACATGATCGTTAAGATCCCCATGACCACCGAAGGTCTGAAGGCCATCAAGGTTCTGTCCGCTGAGGGCATCCCCACCAACTGCACCCTGATCTTCAGCCTGAACCAGGCTCTGCTGGCTGCTCGCGCCGGCGCCACCTATGTCAGCCCCTTCATCGGCCGTCTGGACGACATCAACGAGGACGGCATGGCTCTCATCGAGGACATTGCCAATGTCTTTGCTCTGTATGATGACATCAACACCGAGATCATTGCTGCTTCCGTCCGCAACACCAGCCACGTCATGAACTGCGCTCGTGCCGGTGCTGACATCGCCACCGTGCCCTTCAAGGTGATCGACCAGATGACCAAGCATCCTCTGACCGATTCCGGCATTGTGAAGTTCCAGCAGGACTACATCAAGGTCTTTGGCGAATAAGAACCAGCTGTTCACCCGGTAATTTCATACCTTTTCATGGGGGACGATGTTCAAAATCGTCCCCCATTTTGTTTTACACATCCTGTTGAAAACTGTCGAATTAAAAAATCAGCCC
>JAHHSJ010000034.1 GCA_020025295.1 Oscillospiraceae bacterium
AGGAGAACAACCGTAATGAAGAAAATGATGAAGCGAATGCTGTGCCTTGCACTTGGAACTGCAATGCTGTTCAGCCTGGCTGCCTGTGGCGGCGGTGGAGGCGGCAGCCAGCAGGGAAGTACCTCTGGCGTGACCAGTGAAGAAGGCAAAGACACTCCCACCGGTGTCAAAATGATCTACAGCAATGGCGGCCCCGAAGAATTCTTTGAGACTCCTTGGCTGAACCCCGGCAGCTTTACTTACAACAAGACTGTGTATGCTCACATTCTGGTTGCAGATGAAAACCTGAATCCCATCCCCGATCATCCGGATGCTCTGGCAACCTATGATTACAGCGAGGACGGCATGACTCTGGTGCTGCATCTGCGTGATGACGCCTTCTGGCACAACGGCGACCCCGTGACTCCGGAAGACATCAAGTGGAGCATTGAGTTCGTGGCAAAGACTCCTGTCTGCAATGCCGTGTTTGTAAACACCTTCTCCGCAATCGAAGGCAGCACTACGGATGGCAAGTTCAACGAGACCTTCTCCGGTATCACCATTGACGGTCAGGACATCACCATCAAGTTTGCTCAGATTGCACCCGACGCACTGCTGGCCTTCACTCAGTTCGCTCCTGTTCCCAAGAGCGAGTTCGAGGGCGTGGATCCTCTGAACGTGCAGCAGGCTCCCTTCTTCCAGCATCCCATCGGAGCAGGCCCCTTCAAGGTTGGCGAAGTCAACATGAAGAACTACACCATTCTGGAGCCCTTCGATAAGTACTATAACGGCGTGGCTGACTTCCAGATCCAGCTGCTGCCCAGCCCCGGTGACTCCGATGCCAACCTGGCAACCCGCGTGAAGTCCGGCAACCTGGACTATGGCTACACCAAGGCCGTCACCGATGTTCAGGCCATCGAAAACACCCCCGGCATCACGGTCACTCCCGTGGATGTCCGTTACACCCGTCTGTTCTACTTGAACAAGTTCGACCGCAAGGACGGCACTCCCGCTCCTCTGGCTGACCAGAGAGTGCGTCAGGCCATCGCCTATGCCATCGATATGGATACCATCTGCGAGACCCTGTTCCAGGGTGCAGCCGTTCCTGCGAACAGCTTGGCTCCCGATGCCGGTCTGAAGAGCGGCGATTTGAACGATTACAAGTACGATCCCGAGAAGGCCAAGGAGCTGCTGGCTGAGGCCAACTGGGATTCCAACACGGTTCTGAAGGCTGTGTTCTATTACACCGATCAGGCTACCGTCGATCTGATGACCGCTGTTCAGGCCTATCTGGCCGATGTGGGCATCAAGATGGAGTTTGAGCTGGTCGAGGGCGATCTGGGCACCATCCTGTGGTCCGCTCCTGCCGATCAGACCAAGGGTCCCCGTGCTGTGGATTGGGATATCTGCTATGCTGCAAACGCTGCTCTGTCTCTCCACGAGTACTATGACCGTTACCACACCGGTAACCCCGCAAACTCCCATACGCCTGAGGACCCCGAGCTGAACAAGCTGATTGAGGCTACCAGCGCTTCTACTGACGTTGATGTGCAGAATGAGGCATTCAAGGAGCTCATCAAGTATGAGAACGACACCCTGTTCACCATGGCTCTGTACTATCAGCCCATCTTCATGATCACCAGCGATCGTGTGGGTGAGATCAATCAGGGCAATCCTCAGTTCTGCTACAACTGGGATATCCAGCATTGGGATATTCAGTAATTCAGATCGTGTAAAGTTGTGCGAAACCTGTGACGCAGATGCTTTGTGTTCAGAAATTTCTAACCACTGATTTTAGACGATAGTTCGCAGGGGGTGGCAACCTATGCCACCCCCTCTTTTAACAGGGAGGCCACTCTATGCGAAACAAAATGCAATACATTCTAAAAAAGTTGTTGATGATGATCCCGATGGTTCTCTTTATTACCTTCCTGATCTATTGGGGTCTGGAGCTGACCCCCGGTGACGCCGTGTCCCATATGATCCCTCCGGATCAGATGGCGAACATGGACCCGGCTCAGCTGGAGGCTCTTCGTGAGTCGCTGGGTATGAACGATCCCTTCCTGGTGCGGTATTTCCGCTGGTTGGGCCAGCTGCTTCACGGCAACTTTGGTTATTCCATGACCAGCGGTGTTCCTATCAAGGACATCTTGAAGGACTTGTTCCCGGCTACCTTGGAGCTGTCCTTCGCAGCTCTAGTCATCTCTACGGTTCTGGGTAGTGTGCTTGGCGTGCTGAGCGCACTGAAGAAGGGCTCCATCGGTGATAATGCGCTGACCGTGTTCGGTATGATCGGCGTTTCCATTCCCCAGTTCTTCTTTGGTATGCTGATGATCCTCCTGTTCGCACTGAACTGGAAGGTCCTGCCCATCGGCGGACGCATGGCACCCGGTGAAACCGGTGTGTGGGCGCACTTTAGATACCTCATTTTGCCGGCCTGTGTGTTGGGCATCTCGCTGACTGCCGGCGTTATGCGCTATGCAAGATCCAGTATGCTGGATACCATGAATAAAGACTATATCAAAACCGCCCGTGCAAAGGGCCTTCCTGAGTGGCGTGTCAATCTGGTTCACGGCTTCCGTGTGGCCATGACGCCGGTGGTGGTTCTGGTCGGTTTCCGTCTGCCTACTTTGATCGGCGGCTCCGTGGTCATTGAAACGATTTTCCAGTGGCCCGGCATCGGAAATGCCTTCAAGACGGCAGTTACTGGACAAAACTATCCATTGGTCATGATGATTGCACTGTTCTCCGTTCTGGCGGTCCTGTGTGCCAGCTTCTTGGTGGATGTGCTGACCGCAATCATTGACCCGCGTGTCAAGTTGGAGTAAGGGAGGGCGAAGAAATGAGTGCTGTAATGACAAAACCGAAAAAACGCACCAGATTGGACCGTAAATTCGATAAGCTGAGAGCGGCGGAAGAGGCCGGCAAGCTGGGCAAGAGCAAATTGAGCCGTTCCATGCGCAAGCTGTTGGAAAACCGTCTTGCTATCGTGGGTCTGGTCGTGTTCCTCATTATCATTCTGGCCTGCATCTGTGCGCCGCTGATTTCTCCCTATGATCCCAACGCCACCGATCTGCGCAGTATGACTCAGGCACCTTCGTGGGCGCACATTTTCGGCACGGACAAGCTGGGCCGTGATGTGTTTACCCGTACTCTGTACGGCGGACGCCTTTCCATCCTCATCGGTCTTGGCTCGGCTATGGGCGCAGCCATCATCGGTGTGATTCTGGGCTGCTACGGCGGCTATAAGGGCGGCTTGTTTGATAAGTTCGTCCTCCGATTCTCGGAAATTTTCATGTCCTTCCCGCAGCTGATTCTGGTGATGATGCTGGGAACCATTTTTGGACGCGGACTGGGAAATCTGATTTTCATTTTCATTCTGACCGGTTGGGGTGCTGTCTATCGACAGGCCCGTGCAAAAATGCTGTCCCTTCGTGAGGAAGAATATGTTCAGTCCATGCAGGCATTTGGTCTGTCGGACTTTGTGATTTGCTATAAGCATATGCTGCCCAACGCCATCGGTCCTGTGGTGGTCAATATCACCCTGTCCACGGCTATGTTCATTCTGGACGAGGCAGCCATGAGCTTCCTGGGTCTGGGTGTTCCCCCGGAGATTGCAACTTGGGGCAATATCCTCAACGCCTCTCAGGACATCTATGTCATGCAGAACTACTGGTGGATGTGGCTGCCGGTAGGTATCGTGGTCTCTCTCTTCGTGATCAGCATCAACTGCATTGGCGACGGTCTGCGGGATTCTACCGATCCCACGCAGCAGGGTTAAGGAGGGAGACAGAGAATGGAACAGCAAGCGATTATTACCGTAAAAGATCTCCATACCTATTTTTATTCCGACAAGCGCTGCAACAAGGTGCTCAACGGCATCTCCTTTGAACTTTACAAGGGCCGTACCCTGTGCATCGTAGGCGAGTCCGGCTGCGGCAAGAGCGTCACCGCTTCCTGCGTCATGCAGCTGCTGCCCAAGCTTTCTCGAATCGAGCAGGGCTCCATTACTTACCATAGTGACGAGGGCGATATCCGTATCGACCAGCTGAAGCGAAACGGAAAAGAAATGCGGGCACTGCGTGGTCATGATCTGGCAATGATTTTCCAGGACCCCATGACCGCACTGAACCCTGTGTATACCATCGGTTACCAGATTAGTGAGGATCTGCGTTATCACACCAAGCTGAATAAGGCGCAGCGCCGTGAACGCACTCTGGAGCTGATTACCCAGATGGGCATTTCCACCCCGGAAAAGCGCATTGACCAGTATCCCTTCGAGTTCTCCGGCGGCATGCGTCAGCGTGCTATGATTGCCATGGCCATGAGCTGCGAGCCCAAGGTTCTGATCGCCGACGAGCCTACCACGGCATTGGATGTGACGATTCAGGCTCAGATCTTTGAGTTGATGGAAAAGCTCAAGAAAGAGCACGACACCGCCGTGATGCTGATTACCCACGATATGGGCGTAGTGAGTGAGCTGGCAGACGATGTGGCCGTGATGTACATGGGCAGCATTGTGGAAAAAGGCTCGGCGCACGATGTTTTGAAGTACCCGGCACACCCCTATACGGCGGCACTGCTGAGATCAATTCCCGTGCTGCATAAGGGCAAGTCCCAGAAGCTGGAGCCGATCATCGGCTCGACGCCCGATCCCTATAATCGTCCCAAGGGCTGCCAGTTTGCACCCAGATGCGAGCATTGCTGCGAAAAGTGCCTGAAGGAAATGCCTCCTGAATCTCAGATCAGTGGTGGTCATACGGTCCGCTGCTGGAATGCAGAGAAGGTATATGCAGGTCCGAGAGAGGAGGAAGCCAAGGTATGAGCGAGCAGAAGGAAGTATTGCTGAAGCTTCGGGGAGTGAAAACCTTTTTCCCAGTGCGGAGCGGATTTTTCAATAAGGTGACTGACTATGTTCAGGCTGTCAATGACATTGATCTGGACATCTACCGCGGCGAAACACTGGGTCTGGTGGGCGAGTCCGGCTGTGGCAAGACCACGCTGGGCAAGTCGATTATCCAGCTGGTCCACTCCACGGACGGCACTATGGAGTATGATTTCGGTGAGGAAGGCAAGCGGGACCTCCGCAAGCTGGATAAGCAGGGGGAGCAGCTGCTCCATAAGCGCATCCAGATCGTGTTTCAGGACCCCTATTCCTCTCTGAACCCGGTGTTCACCATTTTCCAGTCGCTGGCAGATCCGCTGAGCCACTTTGGTATCAAGGATAAGAAGCAGCAGCGCCAGCTGATTGGCGATATTCTGGAAGCAGTCAATATGCGCCGGGAGTATATGGATCGTTATCCCCATGAGTTCTCCGGCGGCCAGCGCCAGCGTATCGGCATTGCCCGTGCGCTGATGGTAGACCCGGAAATGGTTATCTGCGATGAGGCCGTGTCCGCATTGGATGTGTCCATTCAGGCACAGGTGCTGAATCTGCTGATGAAGCTGAAGGAAGAGCGAAACCTCACCTATGTGTTCATCACCCATAACCTGTCCGTGGTGGAATATATCTCCGACCGTATTGCGGTGATGTATCTGGGCCGAATTGTGGAGTTGAGCAGCACGGAGCAGGTGTTCGAGCACACAATGCATCCCTATACCGAGGCTCTGCTGTCTGCCATCCCTGTGGTGGATCCGGACCATAAGCACAGCCGCATCGTGCTGGAGGGCGATGTGCCCAACCCGGTGCATCCCCCTGAGGGCTGTCATTTCCATCCTCGCTGCAAGAAGTGCATGGAAATCTGCAAGAAGGTGAAGCCTGAGCTGAAGCGGTATATTATTGACGGCGAGGAGCACTATTGTGCATGCCACTTGTATGACGAGATGGCGGAAGTAAAAAAAGAGGAAGACTAATAAAATATGAAAATAGAGCTTGAACATACATCGGATGTCCTGGTTCTAGGAGCGGGCCTGGCCGGCATAACTGCCGCAATCCAAGCGGCAAAGCGGGGATCCTCTGTGATTCTTGCGGCCAAAGGCCCGCTTTTTTCTGGATCCAGCTTTTACCCCGGAACCTGGGGCTTGGGCCTTATCGGGCCTGCCAATGAGGACAATCAGGACGATCTCGCAGATACCATCCAGCGGGTCGGCTGCAATATGGCAAATCCGGAATTGGTGAAAACCCTTGTGTCCGGCATTCATCCTGCCCTTCGTGAGCTGAAGGAGGAGGGAGTCCGACTCAGAAAAGCGGAAAACGCCGACCAGCGGGAGTTTATTCCTTGCTTTGACCATAAGCACCGGGATTGGAACGGCATTGAATTTGACAGTGTCCGAACGGTGCTTGGAGCGAAGCTCCGGGAACTGGGCGTGACGGTTTTGCCGGACTGCGAAGCGGTGCAGCTGGTGCAGGATGGAGACCGGGTTTGCGGAGCGGTGATGCTGCACGAAGGGAAACTCTGTTATTTTGGCTGTGGAGCGCTTATTTTGGCCACCGGCGGCTACGGCAGCCTGTTTCAGCACCACCTTTGCACAGAGGATGTGGAAGGTATTGGTCAGGCATTGGCAATGGATGTGGGCTGTCATCTGGTGAACATGGAGTTCATGCAGGTCATGCCCGGGTATTTGTCCCCGGCGTATAAAACCGTGTTCAATGAAAAGACCTTCCGGTTTGCTGAGTTCCGCAAGGAGGACGGAAGTCCACTGCTGTCCGAGGATGGGGCGCGCATTTTGGATCTTCGGTCCGGCCACGGCCCGTTCACCAGCCGTTTGGATTCTAAGGCGGTGGATTTGGCTCTGTTTGACGCATGGAAGCAGGGCGAGCCGGTGACCGTGTCCTATTCCGATGAACTGCGGAAAAATCCCCCGGAATTTGTGACAACCTACTTTGATTGGCTGGCACAGGCCAAAGGACTCACCATGGCGGATACCGCACAGATTGGTCTGTTTGCTCATGCTGCCAACGGCGGCATCCAAATCGACCGGGACGCCTATACCGGCGTCTCCGGCCTGTATGCCGCAGGCGAAGTTACCGGCGGTATGCATGGAGCGGACCGCTTGGGCGGCTTGTCCACGGCAAACGGACTTGTGTTCGGTGGAATTGCCGGACGCAGTGCGGCAAAGGCCGCACAAACCGCACCGAAGCCGATTCCGTGCTGTGAGGTGGAGTTGTTCCGTGCCGAGAGGATTCCGGAAGCGCAAACGAACCTTCAGGAGATCATGTCCCAGAATGCTATGGTAGTGCGCCGGGAGGATGGACTTCAGAAGGCATTGAAGGCAGTGAAGAACATGGAGTCCGAGCTGACGCCTTGTGAGAAGCTGAACCCGACAGAAGCGGCAGCTGCGCTGCGCTTCAAAGGACGGCTTCACACAGCGGAGGCCGTGCTGCAGGCAAGCCTGCTCCGCAAAGAGAGCCGTGGTTCCCATTATCGGGAGGACTACCCCGAAGAGAACCGGGCGATGGAAAGCCCCATCCTGCTGCAAGGCGGCATGGGATGCGTGCGTGGGCAGTTTTCAAAACAATCAGAGGAGAGTAAACATTTATGACAGAACAAGAGTTGGAGGCACTTTCAGACTACCATGGACTGACGCCGATGCCGGAGGACTTTGACGCATTTTGGGATGCGCGCCTTGCCGAGGCGGACAAGATTCCGCTGCACTATGAACTGATGCAGTCGGAAGTTCCGGCCTTTCCTACCTGCGACTTTTATCAGCTGTGGTATGAAGGCGTGGGTGGGGCGAAGCTCTGTGCCAAGTACCTGAAACCCAAAAGCGAGAAGCCGGTCCCGATGGTGCTGCAGTTCCATGGTTATCCCGGTGCAACCCGGAGTTGGCTGGAACAGGCATCCTTTGTGGGACTGGGATGTGCGATTATTGCTCTGGAGTGCCCGGGACAGGGCGGACCCGGCGAGGATTTGGGCGGCTATCAGGGCCCCACGGTCAGCGGTCATATCATTGCCGGCCTGAATGGACCGACGAAGGATATGTATTATGTGCGGATGCACCAGAATATCCGTGTCCTGTGCCGGATTGTTCGGGAGCTGGAGGGCATCGACCAGAAGCGTATTTTTGTCAACGGTGCATCTCAGGGCGGCGGCTTGGGCATTGCCTGCTGTGCACTGAATCCGGAGGTCATCAACCGGGCTGCGATTCTGTATCCCTTCCTTGGCGATTACCGTATGATCTGGGAGCAGGATGCTGACATCATCCCCTATGAAGGTCTGAGATACTATTCTCGCTGGTTCGACCCCGACGGGACGAAAGAGGATGAGTGGTTTGCTCAGCTGGGGTACATTGATACGAAGAATTTTGCGCACCGTATTCAGTGCCCGGTGTTGTTTGGCACCGGTCTGGAGGACCCGTGGGTGCTGCCGATTACCCAGTGTGCGGTTTATAATGAGCTGACCTGCCCGAAGAAGAGATACCTCTATCCCGGGTTTGGCCACGAAGAGATTGCGGCCTTTGATGATCTGATTTTGGATTTCTTTGGAAGGGAGGAGGCACAGCTATGACGATTTCAGAACGCAGAGCAAGTATGGAACAATATCAGGGCGTGTCGATTTGCCCAGAGGATTTTGTTCCCCATTGGCAGGCAAAGTTGGAGAACGTGCAAATTTGTGAAGTCCGCCGGGAGCCGGCGGAATTTGAAAATCCCTGTGCAGTGTATGAAAACCTGCATATCCGCACGGAGCAGGGAGAAACCCTCCATGCACGCTATATCCGGCCTGCGGCAGGAACCGGCCCGTATCCCACCTTGCTGATGTACCATGATATGGGCCGCGGTGTGCGTGGCTGGCATCATATGACACGCTTTATTGCGCTGGGATACGCAGTTGTGGCGTTGGAGAACCGAATCGGCAACGAGATTTCGATGGAAAACATCCAGCCGGACACCTTGGAGCAGTGCTATGTGGACGCACTGACGGCAGCCAAGGCCGCTCTGCTGCTGCCTGAAACGGACGCTGACCGTCTGGCTGCATGGGGCGAAGGCTTTGGCGGCGGTCTGGCACTGGTGGTGTCTGCTGTGCTGCCTCAGGCGGTGCGCTGCGCCTGCCTGCATCCTATGCCGGCGGAGCTTCCGACCGAGCTGGCCTATCTGGATGTGGAGAATTTTGCCCAGTACCTCCATGGTGCGCTTCTGCTGGGTACGGGACTGATGGATGAAGTGGCTACCCCTTGGGGACAGTACGCCTGCTTCCATCGTGCACCCTGTCCGAAACGGCATCTGGTCTATCCCAAGTATTTGCATGAGCGCATCAATGCCTTTGAGAACGAACACATTCAGTTTCTGAACCTGTGGAGTGAGTCGGAATACCCGCTGCACTAAGAAAGGAATGATTGGAATGAATCAGCTGAGAACCGCTTTGATTGGATTTGGAGGCATGGGGCAGCAGTATGCCCAGATGCTCCGTGACGGCGGCGTGGAGGATATGGTGCTCACCGGCGTCTGCTGTCGCAATGCCCGGGGACAGGAACTGCTCCGGCAGTCGTATCCGGGCGTCGCTGTGTATCCGGATGCGGACGATCTGTTTGCCCACAGCGATGATTTTGATGTTCTGGTCATCGTTACCCCCCACACCAGCCATGTGGAGCTGGGAATGAGAGCTGCAAAGGCAGGAAAGCACATTCTGATTGACAAGCCTGCCGGTACCACGGTCTGCGAGGTGCAGGAGCTTTTGGACTGCGCCCGGGAATGCCATGTAACCTGTGGAATGATTTTCAATGTGCGGATGTACCCGGCTTACCGTAAGGCACAGGAACTGCTGGACAGCGGAGTCTTGGGGCCGCTGCAGCGGGCGGTCTGGATGTGCAACAGCTGGTATCGTTCCCCGGCCTATCATCGCTCTTCCAGCTGGCGCAGTACCTGGCAGGGAGAACGGGGCGGCCTGCTCATCAATCAGTGCCAGCACTGCTTCGATGTCTGGCAGAGCCTCTTGGGTATGCCGGAGCGGATTTGGGCGGATGTCGCATACGGACGGTACAATGATTTTCAGGTGGATGACGCCGTAGACATCCAAATGCGGTATGCTAACGGTCTGCACGGTACATTCATTGCCTCCAGCGGAGAAAATCCCGGGGTCAATCGACTGGAAATCTGGGGTACCAAGGGTAAACTCTGCGTGGAGGACCACACCAAGGTGACGCTGGACACAAATTTGGTGGATACCGATACCTTTGCCAGAACCAATACCGAAATCTACGCCGTGCCTGGCCACGAAAGTCGGGAAATCCCGGTGAGTGAAGATTTCAGTGACAGCTATCAGCGTGTGTTTTCCAATTTTGCCGCCCATGTGCTGCGGGGAACCCCCTTGGCAGAGTCCGGTGAGGACGGTTTGAACTCGGTGACCTTGGCCAACGGAGCGTATCTGTCCTCTTGGCTGGGCCAGCCGGTGACCTTGCCTCTGGATGGAGCACAATATGATGCGCTGCTCCGGGAACACATTCAGGAAGAGCAGAACAGCCAAAAGTAAAGTAAAGAAATGCAGAACGCACACGGAACTTCGTAAGAAGCGCCGTGTGCGTTTGTTGTTTTAAGGATGGGACATTATTTTGATGATATTATCACAGAATGGTGATTTTCCTGTTAAGAATCGGCATCTGTCGTTGTATTTGGTGATAAGTTGTGGTAAACTAACGAGGTAGGAAACCACCGGAGGAAGGAGGCACCGATATGGAATTGGTTGACACCTTGGGCGGACGGCTCAAGCAGCTGATGCAGGAGCGGGGGCTCAATTATGAAGCGCTGGGTCTTCTGCTGGATATGAAGCCCCAAACCTTGAACCGCTATGTGCTGGGACAGCGTGAGCCGAAGGCGAGCGTGATGCTGGATATGGCGGATCGGCTTGGCGTGGATGAACGCTGGCTGCAAGGTTATGATGTTCCGCAGGTGCGCTCTGCCATGCCGGGGGAGAAGATGCTCCCCATCGTCGGCACCATCCGGGCCGGAAATCCGGAGCTGGCACAGGAGGATATTCTGGGCTGGGCACCGGCGCCGGTGTCGGATACGGAAGGCTACTTCTACCTTCAGGTGGAAGGCAACAGCATGATCAATGCCGGCATCCACCCCAATGATCTGGTGCTGATCCACCGTCAGCCTCAGGCAGAGAACGGGCAGATTGTGGCCTGTATTGTGGATGGAGAAGCGGCAACCCTGAAGCGGTATCGCCGTCAGGGAGAGTTTGTCATCCTTCAGCCGGAGAATCCGGAGTATGAGCCCCGAATTCTGCCGGTCAGTGAGTTTACCATGGGCAATGCCATGATTGTGGGCGTGGCCCAGAAATTGCTGCGAGATCTTTCGTGAATAGAAAAGGAGGAACACAATGGAAATCAAATCCAGAGATCAGATCGATCCCCGTTACCATTGGGACCTGAGCCGGATTTATGCATCCGACGAAGTATTTGTGGCTGAGCTGGAGCGTGCCAAGGGCTATGCAGAGAAGCTGACCGCCTATCAGGGCAAAATCTCCCAGAGCCCGGAGGAGCTTTTGGCTTACCTGAAGCTGGAAGACGAAGCGTATGTGGACCTTGGCAAGCTGGCCAACTATGCCCAGCGCAAGAGCGATGAGGACACCCGTATCTCCAAGTATCAGGAGTTTGTGGGTCAGGTCATGAGCCTTGATGTGGCCATTTCCGGTGCCATGGCTTGGTTCACCCCGGAGCTGCTGACCATCGACGAGGAGAAGATGGCGTCTTTCTATGCCCAGTGCCCGGAACTGGAGCATTACCGCCGCAGCTTGGACCGTGAGTTCCGCCGCAGAGCCCACACCCTGTCTCCCGCAGAGGAGTCCCTGCTGGCTGCCGCCGGTGAGATGGCCCGGCAGCCTGACAACATCTATTCCATGTTTGCCGATGCGGACATGACCTTCCCGGACGCAGTGGATGCCAAGGGCGAGCATCATCCCATCACCCACGGCAGCTTTGTGCCGCTGCTGATGGGCAACGACCGTGTCCTGCGTAAGTCTGCCTTTGAGCAGCATTATTCCGTCTACGGTCAGTACCGCAATACCTGCGCTGCTATTTTGGCTTCTCAGTGCAAGCAGCTGAAGTTCTACGCAGATGCCCGCAAGTATCCCAATACGCTCTCTGCCGCACTGGACAGCACGGAAGTGCCTGTGGATGTGTATACCAACCTGATTGACGCTGTGCATCGTAATATGCCTGCCATGCACAAGTATACCCGCCTGCGCCGCAAGCTGCTGGGCGTGGAGGAACTGCACTTCTACGATCTGTATACCCCCATGGTGAGCGATGTGGAGATGAACTTCACCTATGAGGAGGCCTGTGACCTGATTCTGAAGGCGCTGGAGCCGATGGGCGAGGAGTATTGCTCCATTGTGAAGCATGGTCTGGAGAGCCGCTGGATTGATGTCTATGAAAATCCCGGCAAGCGTTCCGGCGCCTATTCTTCCGGCAGCTTCGGCGTGGATCCCTATATCCTGCTGAACTTCCACGGCACTCTGAACGATGTGTTCACCCTGATTCACGAGATGGGTCACTCCATGCACAGCTATTTCTCCCGCCACACCCAGTCTGCTCGTTACAGCGAGTATGTCATTTTTGTGGCTGAAGTGGCTTCCACTTGCAACGAGGCCCTGCTGATGCAGTATCTGCTCAAGCACACCACCGACAAGCGTGAGCGTGCTTACCTCATCAACTACTTCTTGGAGCAGTTCCGCACCACGCTGTATCGCCAGACCATGTTCGCCGAGTTCGAGCTGGAGATCAACCGCATGACCGAGCGTGGCGAAGGCCTCACCGCTGATGCCCTCAATGAGCTGTACGGTCGCCTGAATCGGGAGTACTTTGGCCCCGATATTGTGCTGGACGAGGAAATCAAGCTGGAGTGGGCCCGTATCCCTCATTTCTACTACAACTATTATGTCTACCAGTATTCCACGGGCTATGCGGCAGCAATCGCATTGTCTGAGCGAATTCTGAATGGCGGAGAAGCTGCGGTTAAGGATTATGTGAACTTCCTGAGCGGCGGCTGCTCCAAGCCTCCTATCGACCTGCTCCGCGGCGCTGGTGTGGATATGGCTACGGCCAAGCCCATCGACGATGCCCTGCACCTGTTCGATTCCTTGGTGGATGAGATGGATCAGCTGACCCAGTAAGCCCGGCTTATCGCGAAATACACGCCCCCGAAACCATGTAGTTTCGGGGGCGTTTGTTGTACCTGGTCGAAGGGGAAACTTGCGGCAAGGCAGGGGAGAGGTTCGGGATTTCTGCCAGTACGCTGAACCGAACCGTGAAGTCCTATGCCATCGTAAAAAATACATCGGCCGATACGGTGCAAAAACTTTGCTATGGAATGGGAATTTCGTTTAAGGAATTTTGGAAGAGCCCGTTCTTCATCCGGATTGAATACAATCCGGATGAAGAATGACAAAAGCCGCCGCATCTCTTACGAGATGCGGCGGCTTTCCGCTGGTTTCGAAACAATAAAAGAACGCTCGAAAGGGAAGAGGCTCTTTATTTCAGGAGGAAAGAAGCACGCCAAGAAGCAGGGAGTGCATAAAGATGGGTATGGAAAACCGCTCCGAGTTCTGGAGCGGTTTCTGGACGGGTTAACCGACAAAGTAGGGATTTGGCTTAAAGAGCAGGGCGATGCAGTCCACTACCCAGCCGATTCCGAAAATACCGCCGGTCAGCAGGTAGAGAACGCCCATCAGGATACGGCCCTCGTAGAACTTATGTGCGCCGAGTCCGCCGAGCAGCAGGCAAAGCACAAAGGCGACCCACTTGTCCTTCATGTATTTGTTGGGCACATAGACCGGTGTCTGCACATAGGTTTGGGAATAGAGCGGTTCTACCTGACAGCCACAGTGCGGGCAGATCACAGCAGACTGGTTAATGGAAGCGCCGCAGTGGGAGCAGTATTTGGTTGTAGAATGGAAATTTCCAGACGCATGTTGATTGTTGGCATTTGAATCCTGATACATAGCAGTCAAATCTCCTTTGTACATGGGAAATAAACGGACCGTTTCAACGATTATAATCAATCTGCGAAAAATTGTCAAATAATCGAGGAAAAGAAAAAGAATACGCTCCTTTTCGCCGGCCGAAGCCATTGAAAAGGAGCGTATGTCAATTACAAGTCAGAAATCTCAAACAAAGATTACTTGTGGTCGACGCTGTACATGTGAGCGATCAGATCCAGAACCTTGTTGGAGTAGCCGATCTCGTTGTCGTACCAGGACACGACCTTCACGAAGGTGTCGGTCAGAGCAATGCCAGCGCCAGCATCGAAGATGGAGGTGCGGGTGTCGCCCAGGAAGTCGGAGGAAACGACAGCATCCTCGGTGTAGCCCAGAACGCCAGCCAGCTCGCCCTCGGAAGCCTTCTTCATGGCAGCGCAGATCTCAGCGTAGGTAGCGGGCTTAGCCAGGTTGACAGTCAGGTCAACGACGGAGACGTCCAGAGTGGGAACACGCATGGACATACCGGTCAGCTTGCCGTTCAGGCTGGGGATAACCTTGCCCACGGCCTTAGCAGCGCCAGTGGAGGAGGGGATGATGTTGCCGGCAGCAGCACGGCCACCACGCCAGTCCTTCTTGGAGGGGCCGTCAACGGTCTTCTGGGTAGCGGTGGTGGAGTGGACGGTGGTCATCAGACCATCGGTGATGCCGAAGTTGTCATGCAGAACCTTGGCGATAGGAGCCAGGCAGTTGGTGGTGCAGGAAGCGTTGGAGACGAAGTTCATGCTGGGGTCATAATCCTTGTTGTTGACGCCCATAACGAACATGGGGGTGTCGTCCTTGGAGGGAGCGGACATGACGACCTTCTTGGCGCCAGCGTCCAGATGGCCCTGAGCCTTCTCCTTGGTCAGGAACAGACCGGTGGACTCGACGACATACTCAACACCCAGCTCGCCCCAGGGAATCTCGACGGGGTTGAACTTGGCATAGACCATGACCTTCTTGCCGTTGACAGTGATGGACTCATCATCGTACTCGATGGTGCCATCGAACTGACCGTGCATGGTGTCATAGCGCAGCATGTAGGCCATGTAGTCAGGGGTCATGCCGGGATCGTTGATGCCGAGGAACTCGATGTCATCACGATTGATGCCGGCGCGGAAGACCAGACGACCGATACGGCCAAAACCATTAATACCAACTTTGATGCTCATTGTAAGAACACTCCTTTTCAGTATGAATAAGGTATAGCTTCAATTACCACCCTATTATAGCCTAAATTGTTACGAAAAGAAAGAGGGAAAGAAAAATTTCGGCGTTTTCACGGCTTGAAATTATAAAAAAACAATTTGCGGACGGAAAATATCGTCATATTGACGAAACAGAGACAAAAAAGCAAAAAAATGCAACAATTTACTAAATAAAAAGAACTTTTCCAAAAGTTTTCACAAAATATGTAACGAATCGAAATTAAATTCTGATGTCTCAAAATTAAGAAATTATGAAGCTTTTATTAGAAAGATTGCGAACAAGGGCGGAATTTGCTATACTTCATTCAATATAGATGAGGTATTACGGGCATCCTATGCTTTGAAACAGAAGTCTGCTTTGCGGAGGGCTGAAATGGATCAATTTAACATCTCTGGACAGATGTGGTTTGACGGAGTTCATGACCCGGTTTTGTGGGTAAAAGAGAATAAAATTGCCTACTGCAATCCTGCGGCCAAGGAAGTCGGCTTTGAGGAAGGGCAGCTGCTGCCGGAGGAACTTCAGGGGGACGACGGCGAGCAGGTGTTTTGCGCACGCTGGCAGGGTGTCAGCTGGAACGGCCGCAAGGAGCGGATGCAGGAGGGCGACCTGATTCAGCTGAGCTGCTCGAAGACCAAGTCGATCAGCCTGAAGCGGATCAATCAGAGGGTGGGGAGAATGCGTCTGCCTCTGAGTAACCTATATAGTACCATGCAGATGCTGATGAATCCCTCGGTGGAACAGAACGAGGAAAAGTTCCGTATGTATCAGGGAATCCAGCGGAAGAACTATTATATGCTGCACCGTATGCTGGAAAATACGGAGCTTCTTTGCTGGCTGGAGGATGAAGCGTCCGTATTCCAGATGCAGTTGCTGGACTTTGGCGGTCTGTGTGAGGCTGTGGTGCATGAGCTGGAAGCACTGTTTGAACAGGCGGATTGCTCCATCACAATTGATAAGAAGGATGCAAACCTTTTGGTAAAGGGAAATGATTGGGCCTTGCGCCATATGCTCTATGAGCTGCTGTCCAATGCGCTGCGCTTTTCACCGAAGCAGGGGCGTGTTTGGATGAAGGTGGGACGGGAAGGCCGTCGGGTCCGTGTGCTCATTGGAAACTCCGGCGACGGATTCTCTTCCGAGGAAATGGCCAATGCCTTTGACCCTGCCACGGCGTCGGATGAGTTGACGCCCGGAAAGGGGCTTGGAATTGGTATTTCCATCTGCCGCCTGATTGTGGAACGACAGGGAGGGCGCATTGCGCTGCTCAGCGGAAAGGGCGGTACCGTCGTGGTGGAGCTGCCCCTGTGCGAATATCTGGACGGCGGACAGCTGCACAGCCCGGAAGCAGACCGCAGCGGTGGAATCAGCTCTGCCTTGCTCCAGCTTTCGGATGCCCTTCCTTGGGCGTGCTTTTTGGATGATGAGCGGTAAATGGGATTCCGCGTGTGTGGCAGAAGGTCGATTCTGCCCCTATAATTCAATATGTATAAGAGCTAAAAAACAGCACCGGAGAGTTTGAATCCGGTGCTGTTTTTTCTAGAAAAGGGAGTAAGAAAGCGTTCTTGAGGGCTGGATTACTTGTTATATGAGAAAGCACCGGGTGTGAGTTCAGTGCAAAGTGATACTAAATATTCGTCATAATAAACAATATGAATGTCGGAAAACCATATAATTTGTAGAATTTAATACCGGGACCGTGATATTTGTTGACAAATTATGAACGGGTTTATATACTTTAGATGAAAAGACGGAGCGACCGTTTCATCCTCGTTAAATTGCAGTTAAAGTTTGGATTGTTACTGTTCGGCAGGCAAAACCAGATTTTGCTCAGACACCAATTATGTCGGGCAAAATTTGGTTTTTTTTGTTTTTTGATGCATTTAATGGAGTCGAGATGAGGGGGAAGGACATGAAAATCCTAAAGGTCATCAATAACAATGTGGTCAGTTGTGTAGATGAATTAGGCAGAGAATCTGTGGCAATGGGAAAAGGTCTGGGCTTTGCCTCTCGCTCTGGTATGGAACTGAATCAGGATAAAGTGGAAAAGCTCTTTCATTTGAGAAGTCAGAGTGAAACCGATCGACTGAAGGATCTGTTTTCCAGTATTTCGGAGGAACAGATTGAGCTTTGCAGCCGTATCATTGCTTATGCCGGGGAAAGCCTCAGCGCAAGATTGAATCCGAGCATTTACCTGACTCTGACCGACCATATCAATTTTGCTATCAATCGAATTAAGCAGGGGATTGTCTTTCAGAATGCCCTGCTGACCGAAGTGAGAACCTTCTACCCGAGAGAATATGCGGTGGGCAAATACGCCGTAGAGTTGATCCGAACGGAAACCGGAATCCCGTTCCCGGAGGATGAGGCGGCCAGCGTTGCCCTTCATCTGGTCAATGCGGAATCGGATAATTCCATCAGTGAAACGGTCCGAATCACGCAGGCGCTTCACGATATTTTGGAGATTCTGCGGCAGTCCAAGGAAGTCTCGCTGAACGAAGATTCCACCTACTTTGACGAATTTACCGTCAACTTAAAATTTTTGGTGATCCGCATTTTTGACGGGCAGGAGAAGGACTGCCAGTCGTCCGACCTCATGGAGGTTGTCCGACAGTCCTACCCCAAGGAATACGCCTGTGCCGATTTGGTTGCCGAATATCTGGAAAAGCAGAGCCAGTATCCGGTCAGCGAGGAAACCAAAGTCTACTTGGCCATGAATATTCATCGTGTGGTCGCAAATAGTCAGTAAATCATTGATTTTGAATCAATTGGAAAGAGGTTACAATATGGGTTTTTTCAAGAAGTTGTTCGGCAGCAATGAGCTGGAGTTGGGTGCCCCTGTGGACGGCCATGCTGTTTCTGTCAAGGAAGTCAGCGATCCCACCTTTGGTGAGGAAATTTTGGGCAAGGGAATTGCCGTCCGTCCTACCGGCAATCGCATTGTTGCTCCTTGCGACGCAACCATCGACCTGATGTTTGATACCGGTCATGCAGTCAGCTTGGTGGCGGACAACGGCGCTGAGATTCTGATCCATGTGGGTCTGGACACCGTGAATCTGGAAGGAAAGCACTTTACCGTCCATGCCAAGAGCGGTGAGCACGTGACCGCAGGTCAGCTGCTGATCGAGTTTGACCGTGAGGCCATCGCTGCGGAAGGCTATGATGTCATCACTCCCATGGTGATCTGCAATACGGATAAGTATGGTGAAGTGAATATCTATGTGGATAAAGATGTGACCGCAGGCGAAAAGGTCATTGGTCTGAAGGAGTAATTTCAAGGCTGAAAGGAGCCAGAAACCATGTTAAAGGGGATCGGACAGCCTGCATATTCCGGTGTTGCCATCGGGCGTGCATATGTCTATCGGAAACAGCAGTGCGACCTGCCTGCATCCTGCGGCGATGCCGAGCAGGAACAGCAGAAATTCGATGCGGCAAAGGAAACGGCCCGGGAGCAGCTGCAGGAGCTGTTTGACAAGACCAAAGAGGAGATCGGCGAAGAACAGGCCATGATCATTGATGTTCAGGTGATGATGCTGGACGATCTGGACTATCTGGAAAATGTCGCTGACCTCATTCAGGGCGGCGCCAGTGCTGCTCAGGCAGCCCACGAAAGCGGCGAGTGCTTCTCCGCTGCCTTTGCTGCCATGGATGATGAGTATATGCAGGCCCGTGCCGTAGATGTGAAGGATGTGTCCACCCGCATTGTGAATATTCTCTGCGGCGGACAGACCGGCATGATGCTGGAGCAGCCCAGCATTCTGGTGGCAGAGGATTTGACCCCCAGTGAAACGGTGCAGCTGCCGAAGGATAAGATTCTGGCTTTTGTCACCCAGCAGGGTTCGTTTAATAGCCATACCGCGATTTTGGCGCGTATCATGAACATTCCGTCTCTGGTTCAGACCAAGATTGATCTGGATGCCGACATCGACGGAAAGCTGATGGTGGTGGACGGCTTTGAGGGCATCTGCTATGTGGACCCGGACGAGGAAACCCTCGCTGCCATGCGGAAAAAGCAGGATGAGGCAGCTGAGCAGCGCAATCAGCTGGAGCAGTATCGTGGCAAGCCCAGCATTACCAAGAAGGGACAGAAGATTGACCTCTGTGCCAATATCGGCAGTCCGGAAGATGTGGAAAGCGCACTTGCCGGCGATGCCGAGGGCATCGGCCTGTTGAGAAGTGAATTCCTCTATCTGGGCAGAGAGACCGCCCCGACGGAAGAGGAACTGTTTGACGCCTATCGCACCGTGATTGAAGGAATGCAGGGCCGCCGTGTGGTCATCCGCACGCTGGACATCGGCGCCGATAAGCAGGTGGACTATTTCGGTCTGGAAGCCGAGGAGAATCCGGCGCTGGGCTATCGGGGCATTCGAATCTGCCTTGAGCATGATGAGATTTTCCGTCCCCATATGCGAGCCATCTATCGTGCGGCTGCCTATGGCGAAGTCTGCGTGATGTTCCCCATGATTACCTCCCTGTGGGAAGTTCGGGAAATTAAAAAGTTCTGTGCCGCAGTTCGGGAAGAACTGGCAGCCGAGGGAATTCCTTACGGCGAGGTAGAGCTGGGCATTATGGTGGAAACTCCGGCAGCTGCGGTGATGAGCCGTGAGCTGGCCAAGGAAGTGGACTTCTTCAGCGTGGGTACCAACGATCTGACCCAGTATACTCTGGCTATTGATCGTCAGAACGCCAAGCTGGACCGCTTCTACGACGCCCACCATCCTGCGGTGCTGGCCTTGATGGATATGATCGCCAAGAGCGCAAGAGAAGCCGGCATCTGGTGCGGCATCTGCGGTGAACTGGGTGCAGACACCACCCTGACAGAAGAATTTATCAAAATGGGCTATACCGAGCTTTCGGTTGCTCCTGGCCGCATTTTGGAGATCCGAAAGATTATTTGCGAAAGCGAGGTTGAACCCCAATGAAAGAGTTTAAGTATGTGATTACGGATGAGATGGGACTCCATGCCCGTCCTGCCGGTCAGCTGGTGAAGGCTGCTGCCGGTTATGCTTGTGATGTGAAGCTGACGGCCAACGGAACCACCGTGGCCGCCAAGCGTATCATGGGCGTCATGCGTCTGGCGGCCAAGAAGGGCCACGAGATCACTTTGTCCTGCTCCGGCGCCGATGAAGAGAAGGCAGCCGCTGAGCTGGAAGCCTTTGTGAAGGCAAATCTGTAATATTTCTGTCGGTTTGAGTCGCCGTGGGCCGGTGGCTCTTTGGAAAGAAAAAACTTGTGAAAAAGAAAGAGAGAGGAGTTTCCTGTTATGATGAAACATCTTCAAAGACTGGGTAAGGCTTTGTTCCTGCCGGTCGCAATTCTGCCTATCTGTGGTATCCTGATGGGTATTGGCTACGCCATGGCTCCCGGTGCCATGGGTGTCCCCGATGCACCTACTTCCGGTGCTCTGTATGTCATTGGCTTCTTCCTGATCAAGGCCGGCGGTGCATTGATCGATAATATGCCGCTGTTGTTCGCGGTTGGTGTTGCAGTTGGTTTGTCCAAGGAAAGCGACGGTACCGGCGCTCTGGCTGGTCTGGTTTCCTGGCTGATGATTACCAAGCTGCTGAACCCCGCTGTGGTGACTGTCATTGCCCCCAAGATGATGGCCGATCCCATCAAGGCTCTGGCCTTTGGCAAGATCGAGAACCCCTTCATCGGCATCCTCTGCGGCATCATCGGCGGTCTGTGCTACAACAAGTTCAAGGACACCAAGCTGCCCGATGTGCTGGCCTTCTTCTCCGGCAAGCGCTCCGTTGCTCTGGTGACCGGCGCTCTGTCTGTTGTGGTCGCTGCTGCTCTGCTGTTTGTCTGGCCTGTTATCTTCACTGTTCTGGTTGCCATCGGCAACGGCATCAAGAGCATGGACGTCATCGGTGTCGGCATCTATGCCTTCCTGAACCGTCTGCTGATTCCTACCGGCCTGCATCACGCTCTGAACAACGTGTTCTGGTTTGACACCATCGGCATGG
>JAHHSJ010000035.1 GCA_020025295.1 Oscillospiraceae bacterium
GAGCGCCACCTTGCCAAGGTGGAGGTAGCGAGTTCGAGCCTCGTCTTCCGCTCCATGAACGGACACCCAATCGGGTGTCCGTTATTTTTTCCCCGTTGTTCGGAAAGGAAGCCGAATTCCGGTTGCTTTTTTACCGAAAGTGCCTATAATGAGAACGGGGACTTTTCTTCCCAATGATAAAACGAAAGGAGTTGGACCTAAATGGAAAGTGAAAGTCGAAGTTGCAGACTTGGTTCCGGCATGAGCGAAGATGCTCCGGTTCCCTTGTGGGTCCGACCTTCCAATCGGCATCCAAAATCGGGAGCCTGATCGACGGAACCCCTCTGTCTCTCTGACTTATCCTCAGGAATCAACAGAAGGAGGTTTCATCCCATGGATTACGAAATTTTTCAGGAAACCTATGGTTTCCCCGTACAGGAGCTGAACGATCTGCTGGAAAGCAAGCAGCTGCGTCAGCTCCGAGAGAAGATCAATGAACTGAACGAAGCGGATATTGCAGAATATCTGGAAGAGCTGCCGGAGGAACAGCGGCTGCTGGTGTTCCGTATGCTCCACAAGGATCTGGCGTCCGAAGTGTTCGCCTTCCTGCCCGTGGAAATTCAGGAAATGATCATTAACTCCATCTCCGACGCCGAAGTCGGCCGCATCATTGAAGACCTGTATGTGGACGACGCCGTCGATATGCTGGAGGAGCTCCCCGCCAGCGTGGTGCGCCGTGTGCTGAAAAACGCCAAGTCGGACACCCGCGCTCTGATCAATCAGTATCTGAACTACCCCGAAAACTCTGCCGGCAGCATTATGACGGCGGAATATCTGTCCCTGAAGAAGGAGTGGCACGTCAGCGACGCCTTCAACTATATCCGTGCCAACGGTCAGGACTCTGAGACCATCTATGTCCTGTATGTCACGGATAACTCCCGTCATCTGGACGGCGTGGTCACCGTCAAGGACCTGCTGATGCACTCCTACGAGACCACCATCGGCGACATCATGGAGGAAAATGTGTTCCACTGTGTCACCACCGATGACCAGGAGGATGTGGTCGAGCTGTTCAACCGCTACGACCTGCTGTCCCTGCCCGTCGTGGATCAGGAGAACCGTCTGGTCGGTATCGTCTCCGTCGACGACGCCGTGGATGTCATGGAAGATGAGGCCACCGAGGACATCGAAAAGATGGCCGCTATCATCCCTACCGAGCATTCCTACTTCCGCACCAGTGTGTACGAGACCTTTAAGAGCCGCATTCCCTGGCTGCTGATTCTGATGCTGGGCTCTACCTTTACCGGAATCATCATCTCTTCCTTTGAATCCGCACTGGCCGCCTGTGTGGCTTTGACTGGATTCATCCCCATGCTGATGGACACCGCCGGCAACGCCGGCAGTCAGGCCAGTGTTACGGTCATTCGTGCCATGAGTCTGGGTGATGTGGAGTTCAAGGATATGTTCCGAGTCATCTGGAAGGAACTGCGCGTAGCAATTGTCTGCGGTGTCACCCTGTCTGCCATCAACTTTGTGAAGATTTGGGTGATTGACCATCTGCTGCTAGGTCAGAACATCACGCTGATGATTGATCTGGTGGTCTGCCTCACCGCACTGGTGGTGGTCATTCTGGCAAAGCTGATGGGCTGCATCCTGCCCATGTTTGTCGACAAGCTGGGGCTTGACCCCGCTGTGGTGGCCTCTCCCCTGATCACCACGCTGATCGACGCCGTGTCCCTGCTGATCTATTTCCTGTTTGCTCAGGCACTGCTGGGCATCGCCTGACCAACACAACAAAAACACAAACGGGATCGCATACGGCTATGCGATCCCGTTTTTTTACACAGAACCGGTGCAAAAATGCCCGGCCGGAGCACTCCGGCCGGGCATTTTACGGTTTTATTCCCAATCTTTCCACACATCGGGGCAATAACCCACGGTGGCCTTCTTGCCGTTGCGGACAATGGGGGTTCGGATGGCCTTCGGGTGCTCCAGCAGATACTCCAGCTTCTGCACATCGTAGGCGTAGTGGCTCAAAAGCTCTGCATCGGGATGCTTCGGGTCAATCAGTGCATCCACACCCACGGCCCGGGCCACATTCTCCAGCTCTCTGGGGCCCATGCCGTACCGAGGCAGGTCGATGAACTGGAACTTGACCCGGCGCTCCTGAAAGTAGCGCTGAGCCTTCTTGGTATCAAAGCACTTGTTCTTGCCGTAGATCTGAATGTTCATCCCGACACTCCTTTCAAAACCAACCGGCGGTCTGTCCGACCGCCGGTTTCTTGCTCACTTACCTTCCCGGATGGCAGCGTACTTGGCCTGGACTTCCTTCATCTTGCCGCAGGTCATGTTGCCCTCAGGGCAGCGTCCGGTGCAGACGCAGTTGGGTCCGCTCTTGCCGAAGAGGTTGGGCGCCACGGCATAGACCAGCTTGTACATCTCCTCCGCCAGTGCCCGGATTTCCCACTGGGCACGGTTGCAACAGCGCAGAGAGAAGAAGTTGTTCAGGCTGCGGGCGTTCATGGTGACCACCATCTTGGTCTCGCAGGCGTTGGGCAGCACAAAACGGGCGTCCTCATTGGCCATCTTCTCAGCCTTGCTGTGGGCCTGCTTTGCAGGCACGCCCTGTGCCAGCAGCTCCGCCTCATGCTTGGCGGTGAGGGACTCGGCAATGGACAGATAGTGCGCCGCTTCCTCCTCCATGGCCTTCAGGAACCGGGTCTTGGACTCCGGGTCTGCCTCCACCTCGGGGGGAACCACAAACTTAAAATCATCCATGCGGACATAACGCTGGCTCTGGACGGAATAAGATGCAATGCGGTGACGGGTGATCTGTGCCAGCAGCGCACGGGACACACCCTCAATGGCAAAGGTAAAGGACGCATGCTCCACCGGGCTGGCATGACCCAGATCGGAGAGCATATTCAGAAAACGGGCACTTTTTTCCGGAGTGAGGTCCTCCATCAAACGCTCCACACCCACGGCGGAATAGCACAGCTTGGCAGCGGCAGCCACCACACGCTCCGGCTCGGGAGTATAGGCGATCAAATCAACTTTCAGCATACGATCAACCTCCTGTATCTTCGCATCTTTGCAAAAAAGCAATTCACACACACGATATTTCTGCCATTCAGACAGCAATTCAGTATAGCATATTTTCAACTTTCGCACAAGAATTGACAACAATCTGTCAATCTACGAAAAAGCCGGTCTCCGAAGAGACCGGCTTGAAATGACAGCTTACTTGCTGCGATGAATGGACTTCATGCGCTGCTCCAGATTCAGGATGCGCTTGCGGATACGCAGGGTCTTGGGGGTGACCTCCAACAGCTCGTCGTCATCCAGGAACTCCAGGCACTGCTCCAGACTCATCTGCTTCGGGGGAATCAGATGCAGAGCGTCGTCGCTGCCGGATGCACGGGTGTTGGTCAGCTGCTTGCGCTTGCAGGCATTGATGGTGATGTCCTCACGCTTGGGGGTCTGGCCGATGACCATGCCCTCGTACACAGGAACACCGGCGCCGATGAACAGCACGCCGCGGTTCTGAGCGTTGAACAGGCCGTAGGTGATGGACTCGCCGGTCTCGCTGGCGATCAGAGCGCCCACATTGCGGCGGACCAGCTCACCACGGTAGGGAGCATAGGAATCAAAGACGGAAGCCATGATGCCCTCGCCCTTGGTGTCGGTCAGGAACTCGTTGCGGTAGCCAAACAGGCCACGGGAAGGCACCAAGAAGGTCAGCTTCACACGGGAGTCACCGATGGGAGTCATATCCATGAAGTCGCCCTTACGGGAACCCATCTTCTCAATGACAGCGCCGGAGCACTCGTTGGGCACATCCACCACCAGCTGCTCCATCGGCTCGCACTTCTGACCGTCGATCTCACGGTACAGCACACGAGGGGGAGAAACCTGGAACTCATAGCCTTCTCGGCGCATGGTCTCGATCAGGATGGACAGGTGCATCTCACCACGACCGGCCACATTCAGAGCGTCGGTTGCGCCCTCCACCTCAGTGACACGGAGGGAAACATCCTTCAGAGTTTCCTTGAACAGACGGTCACGGATCTGGCGGGAGGTGACGAACTTTCCCTCACGGCCGGCAAAGGGAGAATCGTTGACGCTGAAGGTCATCTCCATGGTGGGAGCGCCGATCTTGACGAACTCCAGAGGCTCCACAGCCTCGGGGGCGCAGATGGTATCGCCGATGGTGATGTCACCGGTACCGGACATGGCAATGATATTGCCGGCGGTCACCTCGGTGGCAGGCACACGGTTCAGGCCATCGAAGGTATAGATGGCAGTCGCCTTGGTCTTTTTGCTCACCTTGTCGGGATCATGGTAGTTGCACACCACGATCTCCTGATTCTGCTTCAGGGTACCGCGCTCAATGCGGCCCACAGCGATGCGGCCCACGAACTCATTGTAGTCGATGGAGGACACCAGCATCTGGAAGGGAGCGTCCAGCTCCACCTCGGGGGCGGGGATATAGTTCAGGATGGTCTCAAACAGAGGAGTCAGGTCCTCCGTGATCTCATCGGGGGTATAGCCGCAGATACCGTCACGGGCAGAGCAGAACAGCATGGGGGAATCCAGCTGATCGTCGGTGGCGTTCAGGTCGATGAGCAGCTCCAAAACCTCGTCCACCACTTCATAGACACGCTGATCGGGGCGGTCGATCTTGTTGACCACCACGATGACTCGGTGACCCAGCTCCAGAGCACGGGACAGAACGAAACGAGTCTGAGGCATAGGACCTTCTGCAGCGTCCACCAGCAGGATGACGCCATTGACCATCTTCAGAACACGCTCCACCTCGCCGGCGAAGTCGGCATGGCCCGGGGTGTCCACGATGTTGATCTTGGTGTCACCGTAGGTAACAGCGGTGTTCTTTGCCAGAATGGTGATGCCGCGCTCACGCTCCTGATCGTTGGAGTCCATGACACGATCCACCGTCTCCTGATTCTCACGGTACACGCCGCTCTGCTTCAGCATTGCGTCCACCAAGGTGGTCTTTCCGTGGTCAACATGGGCAATAATTGCTATGTTTCTCAACTTTTCCTGCTTCATAGGGAAACCTCTTCCTCCTCACACGGGCGGAACTCGCCCTCATATAAACACATTACATAATCGAGTATTATATCCTGTTTTTATAAGAATTGCAAGGGATTTACCCTATTTACATTGACTTTTTCTCCTTTTTCGGTTAAACTATCCTTATTCTCCCCCATGAAGCGGCCGATTTTATTCGTATTGGCGATGTTTCCCCGCTGTGGGACGATTTTGGGCGTCCATTTCGCCTCTTTTTTATCATCTGTCTCTGTAGCTCAGCCGGATAGAGCGTTCGCCTCCTAAGCGAAAGGCCAGGCGTTCGAATCGCCTCAGGGACGCCAGAAAAAGCGCCGGAGCCCATCTTGTTTTCGGGCTCCGGCGGTTTCTTTTGCTTTTTCCCTGCACATTTATTATAATGATGTATATGTCTTTTCTCCGGCGGCAGCGTTCCCTGTCCCGGCACATATCCTGAGGTGAACCTATGAACAAATACGCCCTGCTGCTCCATCCGGGTCACAACCGGGTCTACTACAAATCCTCCCAGCAGCTATCTGCGGTGGAATTCTCCATCGTGGCCCAGTCCATGGACTGCAAGCCCTCCGACATTCACGGAGAAACCATCGCCGGCGTCTATTATCTGGTCTTTTCCACCGAGCACACGCTCTCTGACAAGGATTTGACCAAAATCGCACGGCTCTCCTTTGTGTTCGCCCTCTATCAGGTGGAGGACGGGCTGTTTCGCCCCCGGTGCATCCCCCAGCTCAACCTCACCGACATCAGCATCAGCAGTCTGCTGAAGTACACCGGCAAAACCAACGAGCAGTTCACCCGCATGATGATCAATGTGTCGGTTTCCTCCTGCACCATGCCGGAACCGGAGCGTTTCTCCCTGCTGGACCCCATTGCCGGCAAGGGCACCACCCTGTTCGAGGGTCTGTCTATGGGGTTTGACTGCTGCGGTGTGGAAATCAACGACAAGTCCGCTTCCGAAGGCTATCACTACCTGAAAAAGTACCTCGAGTTGGAACGCATCAAGCATGTGACCAATCTGCAAAAGCAGAGCGGTCCCAACAAGTCCTTCACCGCCAAGCACTACGGCATAGATCTGGCCAAAAACAAAGAGGACTTCAAGCGCCATCAGGAGCAGCACTGGGAAATCGTTTCCGGCAACTCCAAGTATGCCGACCTCTTTTTCCCCAAGAACAAATTCCATGTGCTGGTGGGCGACCTGCCCTACGGCGTGCAGCACGGCAATGTCACCGGCGACAAGCAGACCGCGCTGAGCCGCAGCCCCAAGGAACTGGTGCAGGCCTGTCTGCCTGCATGGAAAACGGTTCTGATGCCCGGCGGAGTGCTGGCTCTGGCTTGGAACACCTTCGTTTTCCCCAAGGAGCAGTTTGCCGCCCTGCTGGAACAGGCCGGCTTTGAGGTGCTGCTGGACGGTCCTTACGGCCAGTTCTCCCACCGGGTGGACAACGCAATCATGCGTGATATCATCGTGGCACGCAAACCGCTGCGCTAACCGAGGGATTCTCACATTTTATCTCATGTTATATGCTGCAAAAAGCACGGAGTCCGGTCGGTGCCCGGCTCCATGTCCAAAATCGTCAAAATTCCCTTTTCCCCATTCTCCATGCAAAACATACCGAAAACGAGCGAAAAAAACGGTGGGTTTTCCCGTAAAAACCCCGCTTTTTGGTCGTATTACGAAATTTGGCAAGCACTTTTAGAAGGGTATTTGTCTCATCTTTTGCAGTTTAGATCGGTTATACGAATTTATGCATTCATATTACTATATTATACAATAAAAATTGCGGGTTTATTCCATATCTACCCTCGATATGGTGGTATCCTAAGCAAGTAAACGAAACGCGCCGGTAGCTCAGTTGGATAGAGTGTCTGACTACGAATCAGAAGGTCGGAAGTTCGAGTCTTCTCCGGCGTACCAGGATGCCGCTAGTATCATGTATACTTGCGGCATCTTTTTTTATACTTTTTACACAAGTGAAGATGAGGAGGCTGGAAAAATGACCCGTGTTTATGATGATTTTTTGAACCTGAGCTGTGACACAAAAATCAAAACAGCACAGGACGGCTGGTATTCCTTTGACGAAACCGTGTTTTACGGCGAAAAGGGTGGAATTCTGCCGGACGAGGGAACCATTAACGGTCAGAAGGTCTTGGAGCTGAAATGGGAGGACGATGTGGTCTATCACCGCGTGGACGGCGAGCTGCACGACCCCATCCACATGGAAGTGGACCGCATGACCCGCTGGTGCAACACCTCCGTTCAGTCTGCGTTCCATATGCTGGACGGGTACTATGCAAAGCTCGGCCTGCATATCGTCGCCATCGGCGTTCATCCCGACAATCAGTGGTACGAATTGGACACCAAGACGCTGCCGGAAGGCCATCTGGAGGAAGTTCAGGCGTTCATGGACGAGCAGATCATGAACAACATCAAAACTGAGATCTCCTATGTCAAGGGCAGCGATTACCCCAATCCCCACTACCAGCAGTATGATGAAGTTCGTATCGTGAAGTTCGGCGATGTGGACACCCAGCCCTGCGGCACCCCCCATGTCAACGAAACCAAGGACATTCTTGCCTTCACCGTTCTGGGCAGCGCAAAGTCCGGTCGGGGCACCAAGGTCTTTGTTGCCTGCGGTCCCATGGTCAATGTGCGCCTTCAGGAATACAACGCACTGCTCCGGAGAATGGCCAACGCCGCCACCGCCGGTTTCGACGAGCTGCCGCACAAGCTGGAAGGTCTGCTTACCTCCAACAAGCAGCTGACCAAAGAGGTGGACGAGCTGCGCCGGGAGCTCTATGAGTACAAGGCCGCCGAACTGCTGAACTCGGACGAACTGGTTCTGGTCTGTCCCGACGCCGACCCCAAAGCGCTCCGCACACTCAGTCAGGCAATCTCCGCTCGGGCCACCCGGGATGTCATTCTGGCGGCAGAGTTCGACGGACGCACCAGCTTCACGATCATCTCCCCCGACGGCAAAGCAAGAGACCTGTTTGAGAAGTTGAAAACCGCTGCAGACATCACCGGAGGCGGCCCTCCTAAAATTGTAAGTGGAAAAGCCCAGCTCTCTCTGGTGGAATTTCAAAACATCGCAAATTGCACAATTCAGTAAATCGTTTTCAGGCAAAGTGATGCAAACCGGCATCACTTTGCCTGATTTTTTTCGCGTTTAGGATAGTTTATGTCAAACTGTGTAAAAACCCGTCGACTCTTATACCGAGATGTTGGCTAAAATATACAATGACCTATAAAGGAAAGTTCCAGCCTGACTTATAGAATAAAGTATTATGATAGTAGTCATGAATTGGTAGCGCCTTGCGTCTGATGGCGCTCCAAAATTAAAATTCATGTATTTAGGAGGAACTATGAAAGGTATTTGCGTTCGAAGCGAAATCAATCCGCTGAAGAAAGTTCTGTTGCACCGTCCTGGCAAGGAGCTGCTGAACCTGACTCCTGACAGACTGCCCGAGCTGCTGTTTGATGACGTCCCCTTCCTGCGGGTCGCTCAGGCAGAGCACGACGCTTTCGCTAAGATCCTGCGCGACAACGGCGCCGAAGTCGTCTATCTGGAAGATCTGATGACTGAGGTCCTGAGCCTCCATCCCGAGCTGGTCAAGCCCTTCCTGTACCAGTGGATGGTCGAAGCCAACATCGTCACCACCAAATGGCAGGAGAAAATCTACGAGTATCTGATCTCCAACTATCAGGGCAAGGCTCTGGTCGAGAAGACCATGGAAGGCATCACTCTGAAGGAGATGGGCGCCGAGGCTTGCCGTTACTCCATTCAGGACATGGTCGCTCCCATGGACGATCTGGTTGTCGACCCCATGCCCAACCTGTACTTCACCCGTGACCCCTTCGCCTCTGTCGGCACCGGCGTCACCATGCACAAGATGCGTTTCCCCACTCGCTGCCGCGAGACCATCTATGCTGATTACATCTTCAAATATCATCCCGATTTCGAGGGTCTGGTCACTCGTTATTGCGATCGCGACGATCCTCGTAACATCGAGGGCGGCGACGTGCTGAACCTGACCGAGGACACTCTGGCTATCGGCATTTCTCAGCGTACCAGCCCCGACGCTATCGAGGCCGTTGCTAAGAAGCTGTTCACCGATCCCAACGCCAAGATCCGCACCGTTCTGGCCTTCGACATCCCCGTGTGCCGTGCATTCATGCATCTGGATACCGTCTTTACTCAGATCGATGTGGATAAGTACACTGTGCATCCCGCTATCATCGGGCCTCTGACCGTTTACGAAATCACTCCCGGCGCTGAGGATCCCACCGACCTGCAGATCCGCGAGGTTGATTCCGACCTGAAGCACATCCTCGAGAAGTACACTCATGTGGACGACGTCAAGCTGATCTACTGCGGCGGCGATGACCTGATTGCTGCTGCTCGTGAGCAGTGGAACGACGGCTCCAACACCCTGTGCATCGCTCCCGGCAAGATCGTTGTTTACGAGCGTAACGACGTCTCCAACGAGATCCTGCGCAAGGCCGGCCTGACGGTTCTGGAGATGCCCTCCGCTGAGCTGTCTCGTGGCCGTGGCGGTCCTCGCTGCATGTCCATGCCTCTGATCCGTGCCGAGTAATCGGATCAAAACCAGTTTTTATCTATAATTCTAAGGAGGAACTCAATTTATGGGACTCAATATTAGAGGACGCAGCTTCCTGACTCTGCTGGACTTCACTCCGGAAGAGATCAACTATCTGATCGATCTGGCTGCAGAGTTTAAGCGCATGAAGAACAACGGTGTCGAGCACAAGTGGCTGACCGAGAAGCAGGTCGTCCTGCTGTTCGAGAAGACCTCCACTCGTACTCGCTGCGCCTTCGAAGTCGGCGCCCGTGACCTGGGTATGGGCGTTACCTTCCTGGATCCCGGATCTTCCCAGATGGGCAAGAAGGAATCCTTGGCCGATACCGCTAAGGTTCTGGGCCGTATGTATGACGGCATTGAGTACCGCGGTTTCAAGCAGTCCGTGGTCGAGGATCTGGCTAAGTACTCCGGCGTGCCCGTGTGGAACGGCCTGACCGACGACTTCCATCCCACTCAGATGCTGGCTGATATGCTGACCGTCCGTGAGGAGTTCGGCAATCTGCGCGGCCGCAAGCTCACCTTCTTCGGAGACGCTCGTAACAACGTTGCTAACTCCCTGATGGTTGTTTGCGCTAAGCTGGGTATGCACTTCTGTGCTTGCGGTCCTCAGGACCTGATGCCTGCCAAGGAGCTCGTTGAGCGCTGCCAGGCTGTTGCCGCTGAGACCGGTGCTGTTCTGGAGTTCACCAGCGATGTTGCTGTGGGCGCTAAGGATTGCGATGTTCTGTACACCGACATTTGGGTCTCCATGGGTGAGCCCGCCGAGCTGTGGGCTCAGCGCATCAAGCTGCTGCTGCCCTATCAGGTAAACAAGGAAGTTATGGCTATGGCTAAGCCCACCGCCATCTTCATGCATTGCCTGCCTTCCTTCCATGACCGTGACACCACGGTTGGTGAAGACATCTACCAGAAGTTCGGTCTGGAAGCTATGGAAGTCACCGACGATGTGTTCCTGGGCACTCAGGCTCGCCAGTTCCAGGAAGCTGAGAACCGTATGCACACCATCAAGGCTGTGATGTACGCTACTCTGAAGTAATTCAAAGAAATGAACTGAAGCCGCTTCCGAGGCAATGTTCTTACATTGCCTCGGAGGTGGCACAGGGAAATGCAGTGATTCTTGGCCGCTGTATTTCCCGCAGATCGGCACAATCCCCGTGGTCATGGCAAGTTCCGCTGTATGCGGTGTCATGACTTGTGGGCGTTCCCGATCTTATCCTTGTCCGTTGCACATATCAACCTGGGTATGACGGTGCTGATCTTCTCCTGCACAGGACCCAATCGGGTTTTGAATCCGGACAATCGGCACCGCTAATACCAAATAGCTGAAGCTGCACACAAAATGCAGCTCGAGAAGAAAGAAGGAAGAGATTGCTATGGCCACCCCCGCAAAGAAAAAGAAGAAACGTGCGTTAAGTACCTTCGCTATCTTGCTGGCTGTCCTGCTGCTGGTTTCTATCGTTACTTGGATCGCCAGCGGTCAGGTCTACACCGACCCCGAGACCGGAGAAGCTGCTCAGGTCATGGGCGTTACCCTCGGCTCCATTCTGATGGCTCCGATTAGTGGCTGGCATAACGCCGGCGACGTTATCGGATTCGTCTTCTGCTTGGGCGCATTCCTGTCCTTGGTTACCGCTACCGGTGCTTTGGAAACCGGTATTCATGTATTGGTTAAGAAGCTCCACGGCAAGGAACTCGCTCTGGTTTGGATTCTGATGTTCCTCTTCTCCGTTGGTGGTACTACCTACGGTATGGGTGAGGAAACCGTCGGCTTCTACATCCTGTTGGCTTCCACGATGATGGTTGCCGGCTTTGACCCCCTGGTTGGTGCTGCTACCGTCCTGCTGGGCGCTGGCACCGGCGTTCTGGGCTCCACCATCAACCCCTTCTCCACCGGCGCTGCTGTTGCCGCTGCTGGCGTTGATGTGAACATGAGCATTGTCTACGCTGAAGGCATCATCCTGTGGCTGGTCTCCTATCTGATCTCCGCTACTTTCGTTACCATCTATGCTAAGCATGTCCGTGCCACCAAGGGCTCCATCCTGACTGCTGATCAGCTGCAGGTTTGCCGCGAGGCCTATGGTCAGTCGGATGAACTGGGCGATGATATCCATCTGACCGGTCGTCAGAAGGCTTGCCTGATCGTGTTCGCTATCACCTTCGTCGTCATGATTCTGGGCTTCATCCCCTGGGGCAGCCTGAGCGAGGGTGCTTACAACTTCCTCGGCTTCACTCACTACCTGACCGGCAAACAGCTGGGCGACTGGTGGTTCGATGACGCTGCTACTTGGTTCCTGCTGATGGGCATCATCATTGGCCTAATCGGTATCGACGACAAGTCCAAGATCGTGCGCTGCGTGGTCAACGGCTTTGCTGATATGATCGAGGTTAACCTGGTTATTGCTCTGGCTCGTGCCACTACCGTTATCATGGCTTCCACCGGCTTGGGCACTTGGCTGGTCGAGGTTTCCGTCACCGCTCTGTCCGCCAGCGGTCTTCCCGCACCGGTCTTTGGCTTCCTGGATTACCTGCTCCACATTGGACTGAGCTTCCTGGTGCCTTCTTCCTCCGGTCTGGCTTCCCTGTCCTCCCCCATCGTTTCCCCCATCGTGGCAAACATAGGCTGGTCCGTGGAAACTTCCATCATGATCAACGTAGCTGCCAACGGCTTCGTCAACCTGTTCACTCCTACCTGCGGCTTCATCATGGGTGGTCTGGCTCTTGCCCGTATCCCCTATGAGACTTGGCTGAAGTGGGCTTCCAAGCTGCTGGTCATCCTGTGCGTCGTCGTTGCAGTGATCCTGACTGTGGCTATGATGGTCCTGTAAAATAGAACAGTTGTCTTGACTGTATCTATGATGTTCCTGTAAAATAAAAGGGCGAGGATACCTGTCTTCACTTTCCCTTTTCGGAGAGCCGGCTGTGTGCCTTGTGCACACAGCCGTGCCGCTTTTCATTGTACTTACAGAAAGGTGGATCAACACAGATGAAAAAATCGGCAGTCCTTCAGGACAGCAGCGTCTCCGCATCTGACCCGGCTACTCTTTGTTCTTTCGACTATGAAGCTATCCAAGTCCCCACGCAAGCACTCATTCATCAGGCCGCACGATTTCTTTATATTAAGGAAGGTAAGGGCTCCATTAAGATTGATGATGTGGAGTACAAAATCGTACCCAACACCCTGATTGCCATTACACCTTGGAAGATCACTGAAATTACTTCTGTGAGCGAAACCCTGCGTCTGATTCGTATTGTCTATGATTATCAGTACATTAACTCGTTCCTGAAAAGCGACTATGCCATGGCAGAGGAAAGCGCTGAGTTAATCCAGTTCCTGGCAATCGATCCCGTTGTGTATTTGGACTCGGTTCAGTCCGAACACATCGATCAAATTGCTGAGCAGCTCAAGGAAGAGCTGGGCGTGGAATCCACCCACAGCACGCCCCCTTCCCATCCCCTGTCCAAGCTTTATATTACGAACAAGGTCATTGAACTGATGATCGTGTACCGACGATATGTGACAGCAATCCAAGGTGAGCAGGAAAGCGAGCAGGATATTCTCTCCGGAGAATCGATCCTGAGCTACCTTTACGCTCACTCCAGCGAAAAGCTGACCCTTTCTAATGTGGCGGGCGCCTTCTTTATGTCAGAATCCAATCTTTCCAAGCAGATTGCAGCGCTGACCAATTCGTCTTTCTCCAAAATTCTGACCAATATCCGAATTGAAAAAACGGCAGATTATCTGATCTATACCGATCTAACCCTAAACGAAATCGCTGATTTGGTGGGCTTTGTTGACGCCTCCCATCTCTCCAAGCACTTTGTTGCTCATCTAAATATTTCTCCCAGCAAATATCGCAAACTCTATGGCAAGTTCAAAAACAAATTCGATCTTACCGGAAAAAATGTGGCTTTTGCCGCAACCGATTATATCTACCGCAACTATGCTACTGAGAAACTGACCGCAGACCAGATTGCATCCCAGTACGGCATTTCAGTCCACGAGCTGAATCGCCAGATGCTGTTTTACACCGGTCAGAACTGTGAATCACTGCTAAATGCGGTCCGCATCAACCATGCGTGCGAGCTGCTGATTTCTACGGATTATTATGTCATTGACGTGGCCTTTGAGGTCGGATACAATAATGTCAAGACTTTCAATATGAATTTCATGAAGTACAAGGGAATGACTCCCACTGAATTCCGCAATCGGATAATGCTTCAAAAGGAAGACGGCAGCGTCGTACAGCGCCGCCCCTCCACGAAAAATCAAACCAAGTAACCCAGATGCGGTATGCAGCGCACAAAATCTGCTTCAATGCAGATTTTGTCGCTCATGCCGCTCTGAATTTGTCCCTCGCACCGTGAAAAGTGGCCGTAAAGCATGACTTCGCCGGGTTATTTCTACGAATTTTTAAAAAATTACTGAAATATACAAAAAAATCGCTAGGTTATTAGAAGTCTAACTTGTTCGCACAAGGTATCATATCAATAATTTGGTGATAAAAGCCGCGTCAACAAGTGTAAAATCATGTGAAATTGTGTCAACACGGACAAATTTCCATGTTTTTTACTTTTACGGCATTTTGATGCAGCATCCGCTGTTGTGACTTGCAGCGGTTCTTTCGTACATTTTTTCGGGCTAAGTTCCGGAATGTACGCCAAAGGCTGAAAAACAGCAACCACTGGAACTTCCTTTGGTCGTGTTGTTGACAGAGGGGATTCTCTTCCTGCTCCGACAAATAAGCGGATTGTCGGGTTTGCAAGGCTTCCTCCCGGTCGCATCACCAAGAAGTAGTCTACGGACGCTTGTCCGAGGTCAACCCACCGGCCTATTTAAGGTGGAAAACAAGTATAATGAGGTGAAGCATCAGTGAACGATCTTGAGAAGAAGATTTTTTCCGCAATACAGGAAGCGATTCAGCAGGCTTACGGAGTGACGCCCGACGAAGGCATCGTTACCGTTGATGTGCCCAAGGATCCCAAGCTGGGTGACTATGCCACCGGTGCTGCCATGAAGATGGCCCGCACCCTCCGCAAGAACCCCATGGAGATCGGTGAGACTCTGGCTGCCAAGCTGGCAGAGCTGCTCCCCGAGGCACAGTCTGTTACCGTGGCAAAGCCCGGCTTTATCAATTTCCGTTTGCGAAGCGATGCCCTGACCTCTGTCATTAACCAGGTTCTGGATGCCGGTGATAACTACGGCCACAACAACTCCGGCGAAGGCCAGCACGTTCTGGTCGAGTGGGTTTCCGCTAACCCCACCGGCGATCTGCACTGCGGCCATGCCCGTAACGCTGCTTGGGGCGACTCTATCTGCCGCCTGATGGAAGCCAGCGGCTACGATGTGCTGCGTGAGTTCTATATCAACGACGCCGGCAACCAGATCGTCATGCTGGGCGAGTCCCTGATCGCTCGTTACTTCGAGCACTTCGGCAAGGAGTATCCCCTGCCCGAGAACGGCTATCATGCAGACGACATCAAGCAGATCGCCAACGAGATCGCTGAGGAAGACGGCGACAAGTGGCTGACTGCCGATCCCAAGGAGCGTCTGGAATACTTCATGTCCACCGGTAAGGCTAAGGAGCTGGAGAAGATCGACCGCGATCTGAAGCTCTATCGTGTCAACTTCCAGTCTTGGATGCACGAGACCTTCTTCTATGAGAACAATATGCAGCGTATCAACGACTGCCTGAAGCGCATGGACGACATGGGTCTGCTCTATGAGCAGGACGGCGCTCTGTGGTTCAAGAGCACTGACTACGGCGACGACAAGGACCGCGTGCTCCGCAAGAGCGACGGCACCCTGTCCTACCTGACTCCCGATATTGCAAACCATGTCTACAAGATCGAGCGTGGCTACAATACTCTGGTCAACCTGTGGGGCGCTGACCACCACTCCTATGTCACCCGTATGCAGGCTGCTCTGACCGCTCTGGGCTATCCCAAGGGCACTCTGTCCGTCGACATCATTCAGATGGTGCGTATGGTCGAGGACGGCGTCGAGGTCAAGATGTCCAAGCGTACCGGCAACGCCATCACCATCCGTGAGCTGTGCGAGGATGTCGGTGTCGATGCTGCCCGTTGGTTCTTCTCCTGCAAGGACATCTCCAGCCAGATGGACTTCGACCTGAAGCAGGCCACCACTCACGACAACAACAACCCCGTCTACTATGCTCAGTATGCTTACTCCCGTATGTGCTCCATCCTGAAGAACCCCGAGATTCCCGAGTTCCATAAGACGGACAGTTACGATCGTCTGACCGACGAGAAGGAGCTGCAGCTGCTGCACATGATCAGCGACTATCCCTCCTTGGTTGCCAAGGCTGCCAAGACCCGTAAGCCCAACACTGTCGCTGACTATATTCTGTCTCTGGTTAAGCTGTACCACAGCTACTACAATGTGGCTCGCGTCAACAATCCTGACGATCCCGAGCTGACCAACCAGCGTCTGGGTCTGGTCTGCGCTCTGCGGATCACTCTGCGCAACGCTCTGGATATGCTGGGCGTTTCCGCTCCCGAGAAGATGTAATCTTTTCCCAAACCATTCCGATGACCCGCACCTGCGGGTCATCGTGTATGCGCCCGTGGTCTAATGGATAAGGCACTGGATTCCGGTTCCAGTTACTGGGGGTTCGAGTCCCTTCGGGCGTACCATAAAAAAGCCACGACAAATGTCGTGGCTTTTGTTTTGGGTGCCGCCGCCTATGGCGGCTCCACCCTTCGGTATATAATGCTCGGGGCAAAGCATTTCACGGCACATAAGCGCCGCTGCCCGGAAGGGCGGTGTGGCAATGCATCAGAACGATCTTTTGTTCCGTATTACCAAAGCGAAAGATACGACCTGCGTCGCGTCTTTCGCTTTTTCTCTTCCCGGCAGGCAGAATATGTCGTATACTGAAGCCACCAACCGCCGCAAAGGAGGCATCCATCATGAAACCGATCCAAACCAACGGCATTCCCTTCATCCAGCCTTTGCAGGAGTGCCCGGAGTGGTACTGGGGCTCGGATTACACCAGCGGCGACCTCTACGAGGCCGAAGAGCTGTACCAGCAGGGGCATCCCATCCGAAAAAACCGTCTGATTTTCATCCACTACCCCGACGGCACTCTGGTAGAGCCTATGATCGCAGAGGAGGGTCAGTATTTCGGATGTCCGGCATGGGATCAGGGCCGTCTCATCCTGCTGCTGGCGGATTTCCCCCGGGCGGAAATTCATCTGTTTGCCTACGACCCGGATGCACACAGCACCACCCCGCTGACCTCCCTGCCCCGTTCCGCCGTGGAGGACTGCTATAACCTGAAGCCCGTTTCCAGTCCGCTGATGCTGATTCGGCACTCCAATGACCAGCTCTTTCAGGTTCTGTGGCCGGAACCGCTGGAGTTCCAGTTGCAGCCAAGGGAATGTTTTGACCACCGAGACGGGGACCGGCTCTATTTCACCATCTGGTTTGAGGACCCGGACTACCGGGAGGAGGTCCTCGTCCGGGACGCTCGCACCGGCGAGATTCTTCAGCGGCTGGACGGCTCCCTCACCACCCTGCCGGACGGACGGAAGTGGCTTCTCATCTGACAATACTGCAAAAACCCCGGTCCACGCCTTGCGTGGCCGGGGTTTTGTCAGGTGCAGACCCAAAGGTTCTTGATTTGGCCCTGAATCTGGTCGAAGTCCCACAACCGGTCGGAGCGAATCTGGCTGTTGGGATCGTTGATCTGAATCTTTCCATCCTCGCATCCGGTCAGCACGATAAAGTGACCGGTGGTGGTGAAGTCGCCGGGACCCATCACGCAGATGATGGGATTCCCCTCCTCCAGATTCCGGAACACCAAATTTCGATCCAGCGGAAGCTCCTTCACATTCAGCCCCAGCTCCTTGCCTCCTTCGGAAATCAACGCCCACTTGCTGCCGCTTCCGGGGGCGCTGTACCCGTGGCTTTGGCTGAATTCGGCAACATACCGAGGAGTGAAGGTCGGATCATGCCGCAGATAGAGGCTCACCATGGACAGACAGGTGGGGCCGCATCCGGTGAAGCCCATCATTCCGCCGGAGTATTCCGAGTAGCCCCACCGCTCATCCCACTGGAACAGCAGCGGCACGGTGTCGGAATTTCGGCAGGAACTCAGGTCAATGACCGGCTCTTCGTCCTTTTTGAGGGGGTAATTCAGAACAAAATCCCCCATTTCCGGGTTGCGCTCCACGGCATCCAGCATTTCCTGCGGCCAAGCGTCCAGCGAGAGATCATGCGCTTGGGCAAAGGTCTCCAGCGTCGCCTGAAACTCCCCCGCCCGATAGCCGCTGTGGTTCACCCGGTCATGGTAGCGGTCCAGCATAATGCGCCCCAAACAGGCAAACCCCACCAGCGTCACCACCAGCACTGCCAGCAGCACCCGATGCTCTGAACGACGGCGGCGGCGTTCTCTCCGCCGCTCCGATTGTCTGTTTGCCATAAAAACCGCTCCTTCCCCATTCTCTGGGATTTTCTCGATGATACCCTGATTGTACCTCTTTTCCTCCCTTTGTTTCTCTGTTTGCCCCCAAAAGAGTCTGCGGAGTTTCTGCGGAAATTCTTACGATTTTCCTACGAAGCACCCCATCCATGCAAAACAGCCGGAGTGCACTGCGGCACTCCGGCTGTTTTTGTTTGCTCAGCTGACCGGGATGGTCACCTCAAATTCAATGACTTCATCCGCACTCCGGGCGGCAATGGTGCCCTTGTGCAGCTCCACGATTTCTTTGGCAATGGCCAGACCCAGCCCGGCGCCGCCGCTTTTGGAGCTTCGAGCGGTATCCAGCCGGTAGAATTGTTCAAAAATCCGATCGAGTTTCTCCTGAGGGATGGTGTTTCCCTGATTGGTGAAGCGAAGATTCAACAGGTTGTCCTTTTGCTGTGCAGTAATGCGGATTTCTCCGTCCTCAAAGCTGTAATTGACCGCATTTCGCAGCAGATTGTCAAACACCCGCTGCATTTTATCCACATCGCACTTCACCATGACATCCGGAGCAATCTCCAGCGTACAGCGGAGATTCTTCTCCAAAAGCATAGGCTTGAACTCAAAGGTAAGCTGCTCCAGCAGCCGGGTCATGTTGACACGGCTGTACTCCAAGGTGATGTGGGACAGGTTGAACCGGGTGATTTCAAAGAACTCATTGATGAGGTCCTCCAGCCGCTCCGCCTTCTCCAGCGAGATGGAGAGGTACTTTTCCCTGAGCTCCGGAGAAATCTGCCCCTCATCCCGGAGCAGGGTGAGATAGCCGATCACCGAGGTCAATGGGGTTTTCAGGTCATGGGCCAAATAGACCACCAAATCGTTCTTCCGCTGTTCGGCGTCTTTCGCCGCCCGGGCGTTGTTGATGGCCTTCTCCCGTGCCCGGTTCAGCTGGCCCTCGATGTAGGTCAACTCCTCGGACAGCACAATGGGACTGGTCGTTGGGGTGGCCAGCCGCTGTGCCGCCGACGCCACCTCATCCAGATACCCCAGCAGCTTTTTGATGAAGTGATGGGTCACCAGCACCCAGCACAGCAGGGCAGAAAAGGCCAGCACCCACATAATATTGGTTTTAATAAACTTGAGAAGCTGGTACACCGGGTCCTCCGGGTACCAGATGACCGTTCCGCAAAACAGCACACCCACCACAAAGAAGAGGTACACCGCCAGCAGCACGCCGCAAAAGGACAGGATGTATTGCAGCAGCAGCTTACGGGACACCTCCGAGCGGCGCCGCTTGGTTCGCTTGGCTCCCTTGTTCTTACTCAATGGTGTAACCCACCCCCCAGACGGTCTTGATAAACTTAGGCTTCTTCGTCGGCTCGTGGAGTTTTTCCCGGAGCCGTCCGATGTGGGCCATGACGGTGTTGTTATTGTCCAGATACTTCTCCTTCCACACTGCCTCAAACAGCTCTTCCGAGGAAATCACCTTGCCCCGATGCTCGCAGAGGTAGTAGAGGATGGAAAACTCAATGGGGGTCAGCGAGATCTCCTCCCCGTAGAGCACGCACTTGTGGTTGGACCTGTTGATGGTGAGGCCCCGAATGTCGTACTCCGTGTCCGGCTCCGTCCCCTCACTTCCTCCGGCGGCGTGGTTATACCGCACATAGCGGCGCAGCTGGGTTTTCACTCGGGCCACCACCTCCAAGGGGTTGAAGGGCTTGGTAATATAATCGTCCGCGCCGATGGTCAGCCCCATGATCTTGTCGCTGTCCTCCACCTTGGCGGTCAGCATAATGATGGGGTAGTAATACCGCTCCCGAATCTTCTGGCAAATGCGAAATCCATCAATATCCGGCAGCATCACATCCAAAATCGCCAAGTCCAGCGTCTGAGTTTCCACACAGTGCAGGGCATCCGTGCCATTATAGAACTTATAGACTGTATATCCATCATTTTTCAGGTAGACTTCCAGCAGATCCGCAATCTCCTTTTCATCGTCTACAATCAGAATTTTCTCATTCATAGCGTCCGAAAAGCTCCTTTTTTTCACTCTTCTCTCAAAAATCGAAACAAAGCCAGGATTTTATCCCTTGTTTCACATTTTCTGTTATTATAGCACCGAAAAATTCCGAACACAACTTACATCTCCTGTTATACTTCCACGCAAAAACGCACCCAAGCGAACGGCAAAACCGCTTGGGTGCGTTGCTTTAATGAATTTCGTTCTTCCTGCGGCGGCTCTGCCACTTGCTCCTTCTGGTGTTCCACCACTGGGTTCCCTTGCTGTGCAGTTCTTTGCACTTGTCCCAGTCCCAGCAGATCAGAACGATGCCGGCCGCAGTCAGGAGCCAGCATCCCACCACCACCGGTTCCAGATGATGCTCCTGAAGAAAATACTTGTATCTGTATCCCGTCACCTCTCCAAACCACCGCTCCGCCTTGCCCAGCGTCTCGTTCCAGCGGTAATACGGCACCTGCACCTCGATGAAGCGGGACATCACATAAATCACGAGATTTCCCAGTGCGCCAAAGGCTGCCATGCAGATGCCAGCCACCCTGCGGGCCGTTTGGTTGCCCTCGCGGCGGCTTTCCTGCACCACAGGAAGATCCCGGTCACTTTCATAGTCCTCATTCACCAGATAATCTGTCGTTACGGAGAACAGCCTGCTCAGCTGCACAAGATTATTCAAATCCGGCTGGGCCGTGCCCATCTCCCAACGGGACACCGCCTGCCGGGTCACACTCAGCTTTTCTGCCATCTCCTCCTGAGACCAGCCCCGTTCTTTTCTCAGCTTCAAAATCTTGTCCGAAAAGCGCATTGCTCTCATCTCCTTCTCTGAATGCACCTTCATTATAGCAAATGCTCTCCCCCATGACCAGAACACCAAGGTTCCAGTTCCGCAACAAGCCGTTCCATCTCCGCAACCAGTCCGTTCCATCGCAG
>JAHHSJ010000036.1 GCA_020025295.1 Oscillospiraceae bacterium
GAGCGCCACCTTGCCAAGGTGGAGGTAGCGAGTTCGAGCCTCGTCTTCCGCTCCAAATGAAAAAAGGAGCAAACCGCTTGCTCCTTTTTTCCATATGGCACCATAGCCAAGCGGTAAGGCACGGGTCTGCAAAACCTTGATCCCCGGTCCGATTCCGGGTGGTGCCTCCAAAGAACACCTGCATATGTGGGTGTTCTTTTTTTGCGCTCTGCCGACTGAAATGAGTTATAAAAATCTTAAAGTTGGCAGGAACGACTGCAACTTGCGAAAAAACAATTCTTATGATAGAATAATTTGTCCTATTGGCATTATTATCTTATATTCAAAAGAAAGAAGTGCTCAACATTGAAATGCACCAATGAAAACAGCGGGAAAAAGCGCCGAGTTGCCGGTGTACACATGGTTCCCGCCGCACTCGCTGTGTTTGATATATTTGCAATCAATCTGGCATACCTGTTTGCTTTGTGGTTCCGCTTTGACTGTAAAGCGTCCCAGATTCCCGACTACTTTTTAGATGGTTGGGTTCGCGGTATGCCGGGCTTTACCATTGCTACCATTCTGATTTTTATTCTGATGCGCCTATACAGCAGTCTGTGGCAGTTTGCCGGCAGCAATGAACTGGTCCGCTGTGTGATTGCCTGCGGTCTGTCTACATTGGCGCATATTGGAACCTCTCGGCTTGCGCTGATGTCGGCACCGGTGATTTGGCGTATGCCGGTTTCTTATTTTGCCATTGGTGCAGTACTGGAAACCTTTGCCATTATCGCAATCCGATTTTCTTATCGTTTGGTTCGACTCCTGTTCCATGACATGGACTTGTCCAACACAGTTCGCCCGGTGAAGGTTATGATTATCGGCGGCGGCGATGCCGGTCGTATGATCGTCAACGAGCTGAACCATTCCCGTCAGATTCGTCGTCGTGTCTGCTGCGTGATTGATGACGATGTGAAGAAGAGAGGACGGTTCCTGTGCGGCGTCCCTGTTGTGGGCGGACGAGAAGCCATTATGGACGCTGTGGAGCGCTATCATATTGAGCAGATCATTTTTGCCATCCCGACGGCTACACCGGAGGAAAAGCGTGACATTCTGCATATCTGCAAGGAGACCTGCTGTGAGCTGAAGATTCTCCCTGGTATTTATCAGCTGGTCAGTGGGGAAGTGACCACCAATGATCTGAAGGATGTGGCGGTGGAAGATTTGCTGGGCCGTGAACCGATTCAGGTCAATGCCAAGGAAATTATGGGCTATGTCCAGAATAAGGTTGTCCTTGTGACCGGCGGCGGTGGGTCCATTGGCTCAGAGCTCTGCCGACAGATTGCCGCCAATTGTCCGAAGCAGCTGATTATCTTCGATATATATGAGAATAATGCCTACGATATTCAGCAGGAACTGCTTCGTGCAGACCCCAGCCTGAATCTGTTGGTGCTGATTGGCTCCGTCCGCGATACGCAGAAGTTGGATCAAGTGTTTGCCCAATATCGTCCGGATATTGTCTACCATGCTGCGGCACATAAGCATGTGCCTCTGATGGAAACCAGCCCCTGCGAGGCAATCAAAAACAATGTGTTCGGTACTTATAAAACGGCCATGGCGGCCAGTAAATACGGATGCAGCAAGTTTGTGATGATCAGCACGGATAAGGCCGTCAACCCCACTAATATCATGGGAGCCACGAAGCGCTTGTGTGAAATGATTATCCAGACCTTGAACAAAACGAGTAAGACCGATTTTGTTGCCGTCCGGTTTGGCAATGTTCTGGGCAGCAATGGCTCCGTGATTCCGCTGTTTAAGAAGCAGATCGCTGCTGGTGGCCCGGTGACGGTGACCCATCCTGACATTATCCGCTACTTTATGACGATTCCCGAAGCGGTTGGTCTGGTGCTTCAGGCCGGAGCCTATGCTAAGGGCGGCGAGATTTTCGTGCTGGACATGGGAGATCCGGTCCGCATTGACGATTTGGCCCGCAACCTCATCAAGTTGTCCGGTCATGTGCCGGATACGGAGATCAAAGTGGAGTACACCGGTCTGCGTCCCGGCGAGAAGCTCTACGAAGAGAAGTTGATGACAGAAGAGGGCCTGCAGCGTACGCCCAACCGTAAGATTCTCATTGGTAGTCCCATCGAACTGGATGAAGAGAACCTGTGGAGCAATCTGAAGAAGTTGAAAGAGGCGTGCTGCCGTACCAATGATGATTATCTGGAACTGATGTTTAAGCTGGTCCCGACCTACCATCCGGAGAAGAGCGAAGCTTGCATTACAGACTTTGGAAACACAGAAGAATAAGCTTCGTGGAGGACAATATGGATAAAATTCGTAAGTATCGAAAGTATTTGATTGCAACTGCGGTCGCTCTGGTTCTGAGCGTGCTGGTGGGTGTCGTTTCGCTTGCTACGCTGCCGGATGTCTATTTGGTAGAGGCACCGAAGGAAAGCACCAGTATTCTCGATCAGGTTTCTATCAGCATCTACGACAGTCAGGAGGACGAAACGGGCCATGTTGTGCCAATCGGTGCTGACCCGCAAATGGTGTTTTATAATGCGGACGGCATGGCAAGCTGTGTCGTTATTGAACTGACAGAGCCGATGATTCCTGGTACCCAGTATCAGTTGTTCTATTCTCAAGATCATGCTGATTTTGTCGAGGGCTATTCTGTCTCTGGCAGCTCCACAATTGGACAGACCGAGCTGGTGTTTGATCTGCCCACGGCAGATTACACCACCTACCGTTTGGATGTAGGCGGCGCTTTTCAGCTGAAGGACATCCGTGTTTCGCAGATGGACCCCATTGCCACTAAGATTGACCGCATGGGTCAGCTGTTTGATGGCAATATCTCTGTGCTGAACGGCCGTCAGATGGTTCTCGCCTTTGCGGTGATTTGGGTGGCAGCTATGCTGCTGGTCTGGAAGTTCAGCCAGATTCAGGCATGGTTCAAAGCAAAATGGGAACATTATCGTGAGAATCCGATGGCATTTTGGATCTCGTTTGCCATTTTCTTCGGCTGCGTGCTTTTTGCAGTGATGATCTGGCTGGTGCTTAGCCTTTTGGATATTGTGGTGCCGTCCTTCTATTCCGGTGTGTACTTTGTACTTGCCGGTGCGACCTTGGGTGGAGTGCTTGCCTTTGCCCGCAGAGCAGAGAGTCGGCCTGAGTGGATGATGGCAGTTCTTATTCTGGGCGTCGGCCTTCTGGTGGCGTTGATGATGCCCAGAACAGCCATGGTGAGCTGGGATGATGAAACCCACTATCGTAATGCGCTGGATCTCTCCTACGGTGGTGAGACTTGGGTTACGAAGGCAGATGAACGGATGCAACCCATGCAGATGAGCAATGGCACAGATCTTGCTACTGTGACCGGAGTTAAGGAGGAGTTGAACGAACTTTACGAGAGCGGCTCCACCGGTGCTGTGCATGGCGATGTGTTCCGCCTGCTTTCAGTGGCTTATCTGCCGGGTGCCATAGGCATCTGGCTTGCTCGCGTTTTTGGTTTGTCTTTTACTGCAACCTTTGTGGCGGGCAGAGTCACTACCTTACTGATGTTTGTCATTGTGATGTATTTTGCAATGAAACGATTGCGGAGCAGCAGTATGCTGCTGGGTGTGTTTGCACTGCTTCCTACGGTTATTTTTATCGCAGGCAACTATTGCTACGACAGCTGGTGCACTGCATTTTTGGCGCTGGGTACCGCTGTGTTTTTGGATGAGTATCGGCATCCGGAACGAAAGCTCCGCTGGCAGGATGCCGTTCTGATGCTGGGCAGCTTGATGCTGGGCTGCATTCCCAAGACGATTTACTTCCCGGTTTTCCTGATGTGCCTGTTTATGCCGAAGGAGAAATTTACGGACAAGCGTCACATGGTATGGTATCGGGTTGCTGTGGTGGGTGCCGCCTTTATCATGGCCTTCACCTTTGTCGGCCCGCTGCTGATTACTTCTGGCGCCCGCTACGGCGATATGCGCGGTGGCAGTGATGTGAGCGGTGAGGGTCAGCTTAGCTTCATCCTCGGCGATCCGCTGAACTATACTCGTGTTTTGCTGACTTTCCTGTTTGGTACTTATTTCAAGCCCAGTATGATTTTCAATCAGACGATCAACTATCAGGCCTACATGGGAACCTTCCCCTATGGCATCGCTTTTGTGGTGCTTCTGCTGATCGTGTTTGTGGCAGAGCGTCCTAAGGAGGAACTGACCCTGAAGAAAACCGGTGGCTGGGTGAAGGTTGCAGCTGCTGTGTCCTTCTTCTGTGCCGTCTGTATGGCTGCAAGCGCCATGTACATCGCATTTACACCGGTGGGTGCTGACACGATTGCCGGCTGTCAGGAACGCTATATGATGCCTGTCCTGCTGCCGATGCTGATGCAGATCCGTCCCAATAAGACTTGGATGCCGATTCCGCCGAAGTATTTCCGGCTGGGAGTTGTCTTGGCGGAGGGCGTGTTGCTCTTTGCCGGATTCTGGCCGCTTATGATGAGCTATGTGTGAGGTGACTGAGTTGAACGATCATTCGTTTGTCATTTGTGCATATAAGGAAAGCCCGTTTTTGGAGGAATGTATCCGCTCCCTGAAGGAGCAGACGGTTTCCTCTGAGATTCTGATGGTTACTTCTACGCCGAATGATTATATTACAGAAATAGCGCAGCGAAATGACATTCCGCTGTATGTAAATCCCGGTGAGGGAGGTATTACGCAGGATTGGAATTTTGGTTATTCCATGTGTAAAACGCCCTATATCACGATTGCTCATCAGGATGATGTATACCGTCCGGATTATGCGAAAACGGTGCTTGACCGGATGAAGAGCAGTAAGCAGCCCCTGATTTGCTTCACCGATTACGGAGAACTCCGTAACGGGGAAGAGGTGCTGGTAAATTCTCTGTTGAAGGTGAAGCGGACGATGCTGTTTCCCCTGCGTGGTAAGCTGTTCTCCAACAGCCGTTGGATGCGCCGCCGGGTGCTGTCCATGGGCTGCCCCATCTGCTGTCCGTCGGTGACTTTTGCCCGAGAGAATCTTCCGGAGCAGGTCTTTGTAAAGGGATTCCGCAGCTGTGAGGACTGGGAAGCATGGGAGAAACTGTCTAAGCGGAAGGGAGCCTTCCTGTACTGCCATAAGGTGCTGATGCTGCATCGTATCCATGAGGGTTCTGAAACCTCGGCGATCATCGGGGACAACGCCCGGAGCGATGAGGAATATCAGATGTTTTGTAAATTCTGGCCGGAATGGATTGCCCGCAGACTGGTGCGAGTTTATTCTAAGGGACAAGAATCCAATGCTTTGTGAGGGATGTTATGAAAAAGCTTGTGATTATTCCTGCGTATAACGAGGAAAAGAGTATTTGCACCACAGTGCGGGATGTTCTGGAGAATGCTCCGGGATTTGACTATGTGGTCATCAACGATTGCTCCAAGGACAATACACTGCAAATTTGCCGGGAGAATGGCTTGAATGTGCTGAATCTTCCAATCAATTTGGGTATCGGCGGAGCCATCCAGACCGGTTACCGCTATGCAGTAGAAAATGGGTATGATGTGGCAGTCCAGTTCGACGGCGACGGACAGCATGACGCCAAATTCCTGCAGGAGATGGCGGATCAACTGGAAAAAGAGAACCTTGATATGGTGATTGGTTCCCGATTCATCGAGAACGAGGGGTTCCAGTCTACCGGACTCCGTCGTATGGGTATTCGTTTCTTTGAAGGTCTGCTTCGGATGCTGTTTGGTGTTCACATCACCGACGCCACCTCCGGTATGCGTATGTGCACGAGAAAAGTGTTCACGCAATTCAGCATGGAGTATCCTCAGGATTATCCGGAGCCGGAAACCATTGCCCGTCTGCTCCGTCAGAAGTACAGGGTGGCCGAAATTCCTGTGGTGATGAGAGAACGCAAAGCCGGCGTTTCCTCCATCAATCCGGTCAAATCCGTCTACTATATGATTAAGGTCAGTCTGGCTATTTTGATTGAACGAATGAGGTAACACTATGAGTCTGAGAGCACGAATTATTATTCTTGTAGTTTTGGTTCTGGCGCTGATCGTGGTACTCAACGCGGTTCGCAAAAAGTCCATGCGCCTGAAATATGCCCTGCCATGGTTTGGCTGTCTGATCGTTTTGCTGGTTTTGTCGGCAATCCCCAATGGCCTTGTGGGACTGGCCGACCTGTTGGGCATTTACAGCCCGGTGAATATGATTTTCTTCCTGGGCTTTCTGTTCAGCCTTGCCATCATCTTTGTCCTGACATTGGTGGTGTCTCGGCTGGCGGAGCGTATCCGCAAGCTGACGCAGGCGGTAGCACTGCTGGAGGATCGCTTGACGCAGGAACAAAAAGAAAAAAAGGAATCCAAATGAGTTCAGCGCAGGTTCTTTTGCGAACCTGCGCTGCTTTTTATGGGAATTAAGGTTGAGAAATAAGCAAAATAGTGATATAATACACTGATTGATTTTGTGTTGAATTCAACTTTGAGAGGAGTTTGAATGGGATGAATATTGTTGTTTTGGCAGGTGGATTGAGCGGAGAGCGCAATGTGGCGCTGTCCTCCGGCACGATGGTGGCTCAGGCACTTCGGGAGCGTGGACACCGTGTGGCACTGTGCGACCTGTTCTTTGGTTTGGAAGGCTATGAGGGAACGCTGGAGTCCTGCTATGACGCACCGATTCCTGAGGCTTGGAAAAAGGTTTCCCGTAAGGCCCCTGACCTTGCTGAAATTCGTGCGTCCAGAAAAGACCAGAGCGCCAGCCTGTTTGGCGAGCGTGTGATTGATCTTTGCCGGACGGCAGATGTGGTGTTTCTGGCCCTGCATGGCGATTGCGGTGAAGACGGCCGAGTTCAGGCGGCGCTGAATATGCACGGAATTCCTTATACCGGTTCCGACTACATCAGCAGCGCCATCGCCATGGATAAGGATCTGACCAAGAAAATCGTTGCCACAGCGGGCGTTGTCACCCCGGAATGGAAGAGTGTTTCCTATACGGCAGCCGATGTGGAAGCGCTGATAGCTGAAACTGAGGTTCCCTGTGTGGTAAAGCCCAACGCCAGCGGCTCCTCCATTGGCGTTTCCATCGCCAAGACCAAGGAAGAACTGCGTGCTGCGCTGGAAGTAGGTCTGGACTTTGGCGGCAAGTGTGTTCTGGAGCAGTACATCGAGGGCCGTGAAATTCAGGTTGCTCTGTTGGAGGGAAAGGCCCTGCCCTCAATTGAGATCATCCCCAAGGTGGGCTTCTATGACTATGAAAACAAGTATCAGCCCGGAGCTGCAGTGGAAGTTTGCCCTGCTGAGATTCCTGCGGAGTGGGAGAAGAAGCTGGGTGAAGCGGCAGAAACTGTGTTCCATGCGCTGGGACTGAGCGTGTACTCCCGTGCTGACTTCATTGTTACTACGGATGGTACCCCTTATTTTCTGGAGATCAACAACCTGCCCGGCATGACCCCCACCAGTCTGGTTCCCCAGGAGGCCGCAGCCGTCGGCATTTCTTATGGTGAACTGTGCGAGAGAATCGTGAACGCATCTTTGAAAGCGAGAAGAGGAAACTAAAAATGGACATTTTGTCTCTGAATCAGGTTTTGATGGGCATCCATGGTAAGCTGCTTGGAAAGGCAGATTTGGGTACCAATGTGCAGGCAGTCTGCACGGATAGCCGCAAAGTAGAGGAAAACAGCATCTTTATTCCTCTGGTCGGTGAAAATTTTGATGGCCATGACTATATTGATATGGCTCTGAAAGCGGGTGCTGTGGGCTGCGTCACTGCCCGTGATATTGCAGAGGAGGATCGGATTCCCGGCAAGTTCTATATCCGGGTCGAAGATACTCAGCAGGCGCTGGGTGAGCTGGCCGCATATTATCGCAGCTGCTTCCATTTTCCTGTGATTGCGGTCACTGGCAGTGTGGGCAAGACCACTACGAAGGATATGGTGGCTGCCGTTCTGGGACAGAAGTACAATGTGCTGAAAACCGACGGCAATTTCAATAATAATATCGGCCTTCCTATGACCATTTTCCGTATGAACCATACCCATGAGATTGCAGTGCTGGAAATGGGAATGAATCATGAGGGTGAAATCGACTATCTGACGAAGATTGCTCGTCCTGATGTGGCATTGATTACCAATATCGGTGATGCGCACATCGAAAATCTGGGCAGCCGTGAGAACACCCTGAAGGCGAAGGCGGAAATCTTCAACGGCATGACTGCCGGTGGTGAAGCCGTGCTGAACGGCGACGATCCTCTGCTGCGAACCCTGTCCGGCGAGATCAAACAGCACATCACTTGGTGCGGTACCGGAAGAAACTGCCCTTGGCATGTGACGGATCTGGCTGAGCATTGGCAGGACCATGTGGAGTGCGTGCTTCATGCACCCGACACCTTCTGGATTCAGGAGATTCCCGGACTGGGCGGACATATGATTTATCCGGCTACCATGGCCGCCACTGTGGGCCGTATGTATGGTGTGTCGGACGAGATGATCCGCCGTGGTATTCTGGAGTTTGAGCCGACCAAGATGCGTATGGCTATTCTCCACCGCAAGGATGACATTACGATTCTGAATGATACTTATAATGCCAATCCCCAGTCGATGCGGGCCGCCATTGAGATTCTGTCCAAGCAGGAGTGCAAGCGCCGTATCGCAGTTCTGGGCGACATGATGGAGTTGGGCGAGCTTGGACCCGGTCTCCATGCCAGCGTGGGCAAGTTTGTGGCAACGGCAGGCATCGACTGCTTGATTACCGTGGGCAATCTGGGCGGCTGCATTGCCGATGGTGCGGAAGAGGGCTCGATTGAGATTCATCGCTGCGCCAATCAGGCAGAGGCTCAGATTGCACTCGCCAAGGCAGTCACTCCGGGCAGCACAGTTCTCGTGAAGGCCAGCCGAGGCATGAAATTTGAGCATTTGGTAGAGTATCTGACGGAACTGACCGCGGAGAATGAAGCATGATTGATATTTCGGTCAATGACATTGTAAAGTCGTTCCAGATCGGTCAAACAGTGCTGAACGGAGTGTCCTTTCAGGTCAATGAGGGAGAGCGGGTCGGCATTCTGGGCAAGAATGGCTCGGGCAAGACCACGTTGTTCCGAATTTTGACCGGGGAGTACTTCGCCGACGAGGGAGAAGTGATGATTGCTCAGGGCAAACGGATTGGTCTGATCTCTCAGATTCCGGTCTACCCGGAAGAATATACCGTGGAAGATGTGCTGGATACGGCCTTTGAGCATATCCATGCCATGGAAGCGGAGCTGTTGAAGATCACCGAGTGCATGGCGGCAGGGGAGAGCGATGAAGCCCTCCTGCACCGCTATGACCGACTGACCAGTGGTTTGGAAGTGGCCGGCGGCTATGATCTGGATGTGCGGGTCAATAAGGTGTGCAATGGTCTGGGCGTCACTCAGGAGATGCGTACCCGTCCTTTTTCCGCTCTGTCCGGCGGAGAAAAGACCCGCATCAACCTGTGCCGTCTGATTTTGGAGGATACGGACATCCTGCTGCTGGATGAGCCAACCAACCATCTGGATTTGCACGCAGTAGAGTGGTTGGAGGACTACGTGTCTCATTTTCGAGGCACGGTGCTGACCATCTCCCATGACCGTTACTTTCTGGACCGCTGTGTGGATCGCATTGTGGCCCTCAATGAGGGCAAGGCGGAATTCTATTCCGGCAATTACAGCTTCTATGTCGTGGAAAAGGAACGCCGCTATCAGGAGCGCCTGAAACAGTACGAAAAGGAACAGGCAGAGCTGGAGCGGCTGTCGGAAACAGTCCGTAAAATGCACGAGCACAATACGGAACACCTGCATAAACGCGCCTTCTCCATTGAGAAGCGTATGGCGAAGATGCAGACCGCCAATCGTCCCAAGCAGGAGCGAAATCTGCACACCGCGTTTCAGTCCCGTGACTTCCATGGTGATATGCTTTTCACGGTGGAAGGTGTTTCCAAGGGATATGACGGCCGAACGCTATTTTCCGATCTGGAGCTGAGTGTGACCGGCGGTGAGCGTATTGCACTTTTGGGCGATAACGGCACCGGTAAGTCTACCTTTTTGAAGATTCTCTTGAAGGAAGAAATGCCGGACAAGGGCTCGGTTCGCTTTGGCCCAACGGTTAAGGTGGGGTATCTGCCCCAGATCGTCCAGTTCGATCATCCGGAGCGCAGCCTTGTGGACACCATGATCTATGAGAAGGACTGCTCCGCACAGGAGGCACGCGATCAGCTGGGTAAATTCCGTTTTCAGGGCGAGGATGTGTTCAAGCCGGTTTCTGCTCTGTCCGGCGGTGAACTGTCCCGTTTGAAGCTTTGTATGCTGATGATGGACAGCATCAATCTGCTGGTGCTGGACGAGCCCACTAACCATTTGGATGTGGCAAGCCGGGAGTGGATTGAAGAAGCAGTGGAACGCTTTGACGGCGCGCTGCTGTTCGTTTCTCATGACCGTTATTTTATCCGTCGATTTGCAAACCGTATCTGGACGCTGGAACAGGGCCAGATCACGGATTTCCGAGGCGATTATGAAGCGCTGAAGGCCAAGCAGGCCCGGGACGAAGAACTGCGCAGTGTAATCAAGCCTGCGGCTCAGAAGCCCAAGGCGCAAAAGCCCAAGGGCGGCGGCGGAACGAAGAATCTGGAAAAACAGCTCCGTACCGTGGAACGGGAAATTTCCAAGGCGGAGGAAACTATCGCACAGCTGGATGCGGATATGGAGGCAAACGCCACCGATTATCAGAAGCTGCAGGAGCTGGTGCAGGAAAAGAGTCAGGCTGAGGACGAACTTTCCACACTCTATGAGCAGTGGGAGGAGTTGTCCCTCACTTTGGAGGAAACCAACGGATGAAATTCGTTTGCCGAGCTGTTGCGGCTCTGTTGGCAGTCGCCTTGCTGCTGTTTGCGGTGCTGGAAGCCATTGTGCTGATCGGATGCCGGGACGATGCGGAGCGGGATGCTCCGGTGGTGATTGTGCTGGGCGCTAAGGTGTGGCCCAACGGTCCGTCTCCGGCAATGATTCGGAGATTGGAAAAAGCGCTGGAATATTACCGTGTTCATCCCGATGCGACGCTGATCGTGTCGGGTGGACAGGGTTCCGATGAGCCGGAAAGCGAAGCAAAAGCCATGCGGGATTATCTGGTGAAGGCGGGCGTTCCGGAAGATCGGATTATTCTGGAGGATTGTTCCACCAGCACGGCGGAAAACCTGCGATTTTCTAAAGAACTGATGCAGCAGCACGGCTTTCAGCCGGAAACCACGCCTGTGGTGATCGTGAGTAATTCTTTCCATCTGGCCCGGGTCCGTATGCTGGCTAAGCGCTGCGGATTGGATGCCGATACGCTGGGGGCGCCTATGCCGGATGTGAAGTCGGCATTGTATTCTTACACCAGAGAAGCCCTTGCACTGTTGAATTCGTTTTTATTTCATTGAGGAATGCTATGACAGAACGACTGGAACAACTGAATCAGCGTTACGATGAATTGTCCGCCCGGCTCTCTGCCCCGGAGACCTATGAGGACCCGGCGCTGGTGGCAAAGCTGAACAAGGAACAGCGCGAGCTGGAGCCGGTTGTGATGTGTTATCGTCAGCTGCAATCGGTGCAGCGTGTGGCAGATGATTTGGTCCAGCTGATGCACGACGGGGATCCGGCGCTGCAGGAGATGGCAAAGGAAGAATATGCGGATCACAAGTATCAGATCGACATTTTGCAGAAGAAGCTGAGTCTGCTGCTTTTACCGAAGGACCCGGACGATGACCGAGATGTCATTATGGAAATCCGAGCCGGTGTTGGCGGGGAAGAGGCAGCACTGTTTGCCCACTCGCTCCATCGGATGTATACCATGTATGCCGCAGCGGCAGGGTTCACCACGGAGGTGGTGAGCTTGAATACCACAGAGCTGGGCGGTGTCAAGGAAGTGGTGTTCACCGTGTCCGGGGAAGGTGCATACGCTCGTTTGAAGTACGAAAGCGGAGTCCATCGGGTCCAGCGTGTCCCGGAAACCGAGTCTGGAGGCCGAATTCATACATCTACCGTCACGGTAGCAGTGCTGCCGCAGGTGGATGATGTGGAATTTGACCTTGATATGAGTGAGATTCGCATTGATACCTTCCGATCCTCTGGTGCCGGCGGACAGCACATCAATAAGACGGAATCCGCCATTCGTGTGACCCACATTCCCACAGGAACGGTAGTGGAGTGTCAGGATGAGCGGAGCCAGTATAAAAACAAAGCCCGTGCCCTCAGCGTTTTGCGCTCTCGACTGTACGAAGCCAAGCGTATGGAGCAGGAGAGCACCATTTCCGCACAGCGGCGCAGTCAGGTGGGCAGCGGAATGCGGAATGAGCGGATACGCACCTATAATTTTCCGCAGGGTAGAGTGACCGATCATCGTATCGGTCTGACGATTTACCAAATTGAGTCGGTGATGGATGGTAATTTGAACCCCATTCTGGATGCTCTGGCAAACGCCGATCGAGCCGAGCAGTTGAGCCGACAGGGAGAAGGCGGCATAGAATGACCACAGTATGTTATAATATGACGGGACCGGAGCTGGACCGTGAAGCCATTGCCCATGCGGCACAGGTGATCCGGGAAGGCGGACTTGTGGCGATTCCCACAGAGACGGTGTACGGATTGGGCGCAAATGCGTTGAATCCGGAGGCGGTCAAGCGGATTTATGAGGCGAAGGGACGCCCTTCCGACAATCCGCTGATCCTGCATATCCCCGGCCCGGAATGGCTGGAACGCTATTGCGAGCGTGTGCCGGAGAGCGCCTATCGGCTGGCGGAGGAATTCTGGCCCGGACCGCTGACCATGATCCTGCCCAGAAAGGACATCGTCCCGGATCGAACCACCGGCGGCTTGGATACGGTGGGTATCCGCTGCCCGAACCATCCGGTGACCTTGGCACTGATTGAGGCGGCAGACCTTCCGATTGCCGCACCCAGCGCCAATACCTCCGGACGGCCCAGCTGCACCGCAGCAGATCATGTGCTGGAGGATATGGACGGCAAAATCGAGTGTATTCTGGACGGAGGCCCATGTAGTGTGGGTGTGGAATCCACGATTATCGACCTGACCTGTGAGCCGCCCAGACTCCTGCGTCCCGGCGGACTCCCGCTGGAGGAGCTGGAACGGGTGCTGGGCACGGTGGAAGTGGATGCCGTGGTGACCCGGCAGATGGGCGAAGGGGAGAGACCCAGAGCTCCCGGTATGAAATACCGCCATTATGCACCCCATGCCCCGGTGACCGCAGTGACCGGCGCTCCGGCTGCGTCGGCGCAGTACATTCTGGAGCATCTGGATGCGCAGGATGGCGTTATTTGCTATGATGAGTTTGCACCGCTGTTCCCGAATGCAGAGGTGCAGTGCATCGGCTCGCTCCAGAACAAAGGGGAGCAGGCCCGGCGTGTCTTTGACGCCCTTCGCAGCTTTGACCATACTCAGGTGACCAAAATTCTGGCCCAGTGCCCGGATTCTACGGGCCTTGGTTTGGCAATTGGCAATCGGCTCAAGAAAGCGGCCGGCTTCCATGTGGTGGATGTGACGGGCGAAAACCGTCCGAACCCCGGTTTCCGTGTCATCGGCATCACCGGCGGCAGCGGAACAGGCAAAACTACGGCCCTGCGTGTGCTGGGTGCCATGGGTGTGGCAGTGATTGACTGTGATCAGGTCTACCATGAGCTGCTGCTCAGTTCTTCTGAACTGAGAGCGGAACTTCAGGCTGTCTTCGGCAATGTGTTTGACGGCGACCGGCTCAACCGAAAGCAGCTGGGCGAAGTGGTGTACCATGACCCGACGGCGCTGGAACGGCTGAATACCATCACCCATAAATATGTGATTTCTGAGGTAAAGGCACAGGTAGAGGACGCAAAGCGTGCCGGAATGGCCGGAGCTGCCATTGACGCCATTTTGCTGCTGGAAAGCGGGCTTGGCGACCTGTGCGATGTGACTGTGGGCGTCACCGCACCGCTGGAGCAGCGGATTTGTCGGCTGATGGAACGGGATCACATTACCAAATCGTATGCTCGCTCCCGGATTGACGCGCAGCAGCCGGAGCAGTATTATAAAGAAAACTGTACCTGCCTGCTGGAGAACTGCGGTTCTCCGAAGGCGTTTGCAGAAGCATCTGAAACGCTGTTTCAGAAGATCATGGAGGTAAAAGATCATGAGTGAACAGAAAAAAGCATGGGAAGAGCGCAAGCAGGCGCTGTTTCTGGATAAGAAGTCTGGCTATGATGTGATTGACGAAAAGACCATCGACGCCATGAACGAGTATTGCGAAGGCTACAAGAAGTTCTTGGATGACGCTAAGATTGAGCGTGAGGCAGTCAAGGCAGCCATTGCTCTGGCTGAGGCAAAGGGCTTTGTTCCCTTCGTGCGCGGTATGTCCCTGAAGGCCGGCGATAAGGTCTATTACAACAACCGCAATAAGAGCCTGATGCTGGCCGTCATCGGCGAGGCATCTCTGGCTGAGGGCGTGCAGATCGGCGCTGCCCATGTTGATTCCCCCCGTCTGGATCTGAAGCCCTATCCCGTCTATGAGGACGGCGATATCGCTATGATGAAGACTCACTACTATGGCGGTATCCGCAAGTATCAGTGGCTGTCCACTCCCATGGCTCTGCACGGAGTTGTGGTGCGTAAGGACGGCACCACCGTGCAGATCAATATCGGTGATAAGCCCGGCGATCCCGTTGTGGTCATTCCCGATCTGCTGCCCCATCTGGCCGGCGAGCAGTCCGGTAAGCCTGTGAGCTCTGCCTTTGAGGGTGAAAACCTGAACCTGTTCGTTGGTTCCCGTCCCTATCCCGAGTCTGAGGGCTCCGGCCGTTTCAAGCTGTATGTGCTGGATCTGCTGAACAAGGAGTACGGCATCACTGAGGCTGACTTCCTGTCCGCCGAGATCTGCGCTGTTCCTGCCTATAACGCAGTGGATGTGGGTCTGGATCGCTCCATGGTGGGCGCTTACGGTCAGGATGACCATGTCTGCGCCTATGCCTCTCTGATGGGCCTGCTGGACGCAGAGAAGCGTCATAAGACCGGCGTCTGCATTCTGGCAGACAAGGAAGAGGTCGGCTCTATGGGCGTGAGCGGTATGCAGTCTGACGCCTTTGATACCTTCATCTCCGATCTGTGCGACACTCAGGGTGTCAGCCTGAAGGAGTGCTTCGAGCATTCGTTCTGCCTGTCCTCTGATGTTACCGCTTGCTACGATCCCAACTATGCCGGCGTGTACGATCCCCGTAACAGCAGCTACATCAATCAGGGTGTCAGCCTGTGCAAGTACACCGGTTCCCGCGGCAAGGGCGGCTGCAACGATGCTTCCGCTGAGGTCATGGGCTATGTCCGCCGTATCTTTGAGGAGAATGGCGTGCTGTGGAGCGTGGCTGAACTGGGCAAGGTGGACGCCGGCGGCGGCGGAACCGTGGCTCTCTATATGTCCAACCGCAACATTGACACCGTGGATGCCGGCACTCCTGTGCTGGGTATGCATGCTCCCTTCGAGGTCACCGGCAAGCTGGATTGCTATATGACCTACCGTGCAATGAAGGCAATCTTCGAGCAGTAATCTTTGTATTTCCTGCGGCGCTCTGAGTTTCAGAGCGCCGCTTTTTGCGTTTGGAAAAAGAGTGGAAATATATCGCCTTTTATGTTAATATAAATAAGTATTACTATGCTGTCATGGAGGGTATGTTATGTTTTTCCTTTATTCTGCGTTTTTGGGATTAGTGCAGGGCATTGCTGAATTCCTGCCCATTTCCAGCTCCGGACATCTTTCTCTGTTCCAGAATTTTCTGGGCTTGAAGTCTGCGGAGGAAACGAACCTGTTTTTGGATGTTCTTCTGCATTTTGGTACTCTGATTTCGATTTTCGTCTATTATAGACATGACATTTGGGATATGATTCAGGAGTTTTTTCGGGGCTGTAAGGCACTGGTACATCCGGACCCGAAGGAAACCAAGGTTCCTGAGGCACGCCGCATGGTGTTCCTTGTGATTGTGGGTACGCTGCCGCTGTTCCTGATTCTGCCGCTGAAGAAGTACATCGACAACCTCTACACCAATACATGGGTGATTGCCGCCGCTCTGCTGATCACCGGCTGCCTGCTGTTTATTTCCGACCGTCTGGGCAAGGGTAAAAAGGGCGTCCGCAGTGTTACGATGCGTGATATCATCATCATCGGCTTCGCTCAGGGACTTGCCACCATTCCGGGTTTGTCCCGTTCCGGTTCTACCATTTCTACGGCTATGCTGCTGGGCTGCCGTCGTGATTTCGCCGTGCGGTATTCCTTCATCCTGTCCATTCCTGCCGTTTTGGGTGCCAATATCCTCGCCATGGCAGACGCCATCAAGATGGGTATTGATTGGAGCATGATGCCTGCCATCCTGCTGGGTGTGGTAGTGGCTGCCGTGTCCGGTTACTTTGCTATTGGACTGGTCAATATGCTGTCCAATAAGGGCAAATTCGGCAATTTCGCATATTACTGCTGGGGTGTCGGCATTCTGGCGCTGATCCTCAGTGCAGTTCTCTGATTGAGAATTCCTGTTGGAGAGAGGTTATTCTATTATGGCTACCAAAGATTCTAAAACCAAACGCTCTGCTTCCGGCACCCGAAGTGCCGGAAGTAAGTCTGCGCCGAAGCGGAAAGCTGCCACCGGAGGCAGCCGCAGTTCCACGGCTGCCCGGGGAAGAGCTTCTACAAAGGGCAAGAGCAAAAGTAAAAGCAAAGCCAAGCAGGCGGTACCGATGCGTCGGGAGATTACGGCGCTGATTCTGTTCCTGCTTGCTATTTTTGCCTCCTTCGGATACTTCCAGATAGATGCGATTTTTATTACCTTCTTCTGCAGTCTGCTGAAGGGGTTATTTGGTTATGGCTTTTATTTTGCACCCCCTGCGCTTTTGATCGCAAGTATCATTCTGATGTTCCATCGGGGCCGGCCGGTGTGTCGCCGGGTGGTTTGCACCCTGCTTTTGCCGCTGTTTTTCGGCGCAATGGGACACCTGCTGTTTTGTAATGGTATGTACGGGGCCGGAATCAAAGATTTTCCGGCTCTGTGGAGTGATGGTCTGGCAGTGCAGTGCGGCGGTGCGGTCAGTGGCTGGCTTGCCGTTGCGCTGACCCGTGTGTTCAGTCGCATCGGCGCAGCTATCATTGTTCTGCTGGGTATGTTCTTCTGTAACATGATTATTACCAAAATCACCCCGGTGGACATTTGGGACGGCATCTGCCGTGCGTGTGCGTCCGCTCGTGATTTTATCGCAAACCGCCCTGCTTACGAGGAGCAGGAAGAGCCCGTCTCCCGTAGAAGGGAAAGAGAGGGGAGTGTTGCAGCTCGAAAGGGCCGTGACTATGATATTCCGGCACCCAGAAGTAAGAAGCGTTCCTCTATCGACATTGCTCTGGACGACGAGCCGTTTGCACAGAAGTCGGAACAGGCGGAGCCGCTGTTCGACAATAAGCCCGGTGTCCGTCCGCCCCACGAATTGCTGGAGCAGGAAGCGGCAGCACAGATGGAGCAGGCAGAGAAGCGGCCTGACACGAACGAAGAGCCTGTTGTAAAGGCTCAGAGCGACTTCTTCAAAACAGTGGAAGCCCAGATGACCGAGCCGAAGAAGCCGGAGCCTGCACCGAAGGCAGAACCTGTGCCTGAAGTTCAGCCGGTGCCTGTGAAGGCAGAGCCTGTGGCGCAGCCGGTTGCACCGGTGGTTCCCCCGGTGGCAGTGCCTGTGCGCACCCCGGCTCCGGTCCAGCCTGCTGTTCCGAAGAAGGAAACGACTCCGGCAGCCGCGCAGCCGGTCCAGCGACCTGCCGCTGCACCTGCCGAGCCCGGCGTGTATCAGTATCCTTCGGTGGATCTGCTGCGGCGTTCCGAGGGCGTGTCCAACGCAGCCGCTGCGGAAGAGATGAACAATACCCGGGAAATGCTGGATGGCACGCTGCAGTCCTTCGGTATTGACGCCCGGATCATCAATGTCACCCGTGGCCCGTCGGTTACTCGCTATGAGCTGGAGCTGATGCGTGGCGTAAAGCTGCATAAGCTTACCAACCTTTCCAGCGATATTGCCCTTTCTCTGGGCGCTCAGGGCGTCCGTATTGCGCCCATTCCCGGCCGGAACAGCGTGGTGGGTATCGAAGTGCCCAATCAGCTGGTGGCGACTGTGCCGATTCGTGAGGTCATTGATTCCAAGGAATTCCGCACCCACACCTCGAAGGTGGCGTTTGCGGTGGGCAAGGACATCTCCGGCAAGAATGTGGTGGGCAACATTGCAAAGCTGCCTCATATGCTGATTGCCGGTACCACCGGTTCCGGTAAGTCTGTTTGTACCAACTCTCTGATCGTTTCTCTGCTCTATAAGTCCAGCCCGGAGGATGTCCGCCTCATCATGGTTGACCCCAAGGTGGTGGAACTGAGCGGTTATAATGGAATCCCTCATCTGCTCATTCCTGTGGTCACCGACCCCAAGAAGGCAGCCGGTGCGCTGCAGTGGGCGGTTACGGAAATGATGAAGCGCTACCGTCTGTTCTCGGATGTGGGAGCCAAAGATTTGAACTCCTATAATGCTCATATGCGGGAGCAGGGCGAAGAGAAGATGCCCCATATCGTCATTATCATTGATGAGCTGGCCGACCTGATGCTGGTGGCAAAGAAGGAAGTGGAAGAGTCCATCTGCCGTGTGGCTCAGATGGGCCGTGCCGCAGGTATGCACCTGATTATTGCAACGCAGCGTCCTTCTGCGGATGTTATCACCGGCTTGATGAAGGCTAATATCCCCTCCAGAATTGCATTTGCTGTGGCGTCCGCCATGGAATCCCGCATTATTCTGGACAGCAACGGTGCCGAACAGCTGGTGGGCAAGGGCGATATGTTCTACGCTCCTCTGGGCATTGGCAAGCCTATGCGTGTACAGGGCTGCATGATTACGGAAGACGAGGTTGCCCGTGTGGTCGAGTTCATTAAGCAGACCAGCAACGCCAACTACGATGATTCCGTGATGCAGGAAGTGGAGTCCAATGCGGAAAGCACCGGCAAGAAGGGGCGTCAGGACAGTTCTTCTTCCAGTGCCTCCTCCGGCGAACCTGCAGATGATGCGGACGAGCTGCTGCCGGCTGCCATCGAGGTGGTAGTGGATACCGGCATGGCTTCGGTGTCGATGCTTCAGCGCCGTTTGAAGCTTGGCTATTCCCGTGCTGCCCGTCTGGTGGATCAGATGGAGGAACGGAAGATTGTCGGCCCGTTTGAAGGCTCCAAACCGCGCCAGGTGCTGATTTCCAAGGAAGATTGGCTCCGTATGAAGATTGAAAATGGAGATGTTTCCGCCGGTAATGAGACCTCAGAAGAGGAGTATGCGGCCGCTATGGCAATGAGTGCCGCTGCGGATGCCAGTGCGGAGGATGATCCGGATTATCTGGATACTGAAGAAGTGGATGGTGAAGCACCGTTTTGAAGTTCCATTCTTTAATTGCAAGTGATATTGATGGCACATTGATTCCGGAGGAAACCACGGTTATTCCGGAAGCTGTGTTTGAGCAGGTCCGTGCTGCCTACGAAAAGGGTTACCTTTTCGTAGCAGCCAGCGGGCGGCAGTACTCCAGCCTCCGGGAACTGTTTGCCCCGGTGGCAGACCAGATGGCATTTCTGGTGGAAAATGGCTCAGGCGTTTTTTATCAGGATAAGATGATTGATTCGGCTGCCTTTGAAAAGGATGTGGCAATTGAAATTGCCAAGTTTGTTCAGAACACCCCGAACTGCGAATTTTTGGCGGATGGGGAAGAGGAAATCTGTGTGATTCCCAAATCTGACATTCTTCTGCATCAGCTGATTGACATTCAGAAGCTGAAGGTGCGTGTGGTGGCGGATTTTGATGAGTTGCCGGAGCGAATCATGAAGATTGCGGTCTGGTGTACGGACGGCGCTGCATGCCATGATGCGGCATTTAAGGCTGCTTTTGATGGTCAGGCCTGTATAGCGGTTTCCGGAAAGGCGTGGATCGACTTCAGTAAGTCCAATAAAGGCGATGGCGTCCGAAATGTCTGCCGGCTGTTTGATATTCCGGAAGAGAATACCTATGGGTTCGGAGATAACTGGAATGATGTTACGATGCTGGACACGGTGGCCCATCCGTATATCATGGAAACGGCAGAGGAAGCCCTCAAGCAGCGGTATTCCAATGTTTGTACCAGTGTTCCGGAAGAATTGAAAAAAATAGTTCGAAAAGTGTAAAAAAAGCTTGCATTCTGTATACAACGGTGCTATAATAACAATGTTGTTGCGAGAGCGACATGCGGCAATAGCTCAGTTGGATAGAGTGTCTGGCTACGAACCAGAAGGTCG